>CAYLIR010000027.1:0-13092 GCA_964383515.1 uncultured Acidimicrobiaceae bacterium | reverse complement strand
CTCGCGATCAAGCGAGGCCCGTAGTACACGATCAAGAACGCTGCAGCCGTTGCCAGGATCGGCGCAGCCCACGTCACGTGCTCTTTCCACTCCATGCCGAAGGCATGCCACGTCTCCGTGTTCCCACTCACGTTGGACTTGAGGAAGTCTCGCGGTGAGCATGTCGGGCCGGGAAGGACAGCACCTGCGCATCCGGCATAGGCGTCTTCGCCCACTTTGGCCAGGCCAACGCGATACCACGGATACACGATCCATGATCCTGTGATGACAGCGCCCCAAGCAGCCGCTGCCATGACCCAGACCCCAACGTAGAGCCTTCCCATTCGCTCCTTGATCCCCTCCGTCGTCAAGAGGCCCGGCCTGAGACTCCACAGTCCAGCCAGTCCTCCGGCGAAGGCGAGGAGGAACAACGTACCGAAGACCAGACCGTGGATAACGGTCCAGGATTCCCTGGAAGTCAATTCCATATCGTGACTCTCCTTTCGTGACACTCGAAACACCCGCATCACCGGCAGGGCTATTTCGCGTACCAGGCAAGCATACACGCACTTTCGCCAGATGCATAGAACCTAACTCAAGAACTATGAAACTCGGCTGGACACGCACATGAGCCTGCAGCGACACCGCAATGCGTCCATGAGGCCGTGGACGCTCCTTCGCGCTCCTCCCACCGGGGGTTCTCTCTGCGGGACAGATAGCACGCGGTGCCGCCTGGCGCCATCCCATCGCCAACAACCAGGATCTGTTCGGCTCGTCGACATCTGGCCGGGCCATGCCAACACGACGTCAGAGGACGTCAGCGGCCAGCCGGTGATCGGTCGAGGAAGTGCTTGACCATCGACGACACCGTCCCTATGGCACCCTGGTTGATCCCCTCGGGGATGATGATGTCCGCGTAGCGCTTCGATGGCTCGACGAACTGATAGTGCATCGGGCGTACGGTCGCCATGTACTGGTCGATGACAGACTCGACCGTCCTCCCGCGTTCGACGATGTCTCGGCGCATTCTGCGCATCAGCCGGAGATCCGGCTCGGTATCGATGTACACCCGCACATCGAAACGCTTCCGGAGCTCCGGATCGACGAGCAGGAGGATCCCCTCGACGATCACCACGGGCTCCGGCTCAATCGTGTACGTCTCGTTGGTACGCGTATGCGTTGCGAAGTCGTAGACAGGCCGCTCTATGGACTTCCGGTCACGCAGTGCGTCGAGATGGTCGATCATCAGTTCCATCTCGATGGCATCGGGATGGTCGTAGTTGATCTTTGCCCGCTCCTCGATGCTCAGTCCCCGCTGGGGTCGGTAGTACGCATCTTGTTGCAAGTAGACCACCTTGTCCCTGCCAACGATGTCCACGACCGAGCGAGCGATCGTGGTCTTCCCCGATCCCGAGCCTCCTGCGATCGCAACGAACAGAGGGCGCTCCTCCCCCACTTGAGGACCGAATTCGTAGGAAGCTATGAGATCCGCTATGTCGATGGTCATCGCCACCACGCTAGCGCGTCGCGTCCCGCTCCACGAACCTGCCTCCGGACACCTCCCGTGTACCGATCCGTGGACGGTACACTGCTGCGTACCAACCACACCGGGGAGCCTGGAGTATCGGGCTGAGAGGGTGCCGCCGAGTACCGACCCGATGAACCTGATCTGGGTAATGCCAGCGGAGGAAGCAGTGGAAGCAACCTCATCCGAAACGACAACTGCCGCGGTCATCGCAGGCGGGCTGATGAGCGCCACTGTGCCCATCACACCAGCATCGCTCGTGATCGCAGCCGATTCTGGGTACGACACCGCCAGAGCCATGGGCATCGACGTCGACGTCCTCGTCGGCGACATGGATTCGATCAGCGACGCCGGCCTCGCTCATGCGGAGTCCTCGGGTGTGGCCGTCGAGCGCTACCCCGTAGACAAGGACGCTACCGACCTTGAGATAGCCATCGACATGGCCATACGTCTCGGCGCGACGCGTGTGACCGTCCATGCGGGTGAAGGCGGCACCTTCGGCCATCTCCTGGGCAACGCACTCGGTCTCGTACAGGAGCGGTGGTCAGACGTCGACATCGTGTGGCAGGTCAGCGGCGCAACGCTCTACCGAGCGTTCCCTTCCTATCCGCTCACGCTCGGGAACGTCCTCGGCTCGACGGTGTCGATGCTGCCCGTAGGCGAGGCACGGGCTGTCACCGCAACGGGACTGCGATGGCCCCTCGACAACGCAACCCTCCCACGAGGCACAACCAGGGGCCTCTCGAACATCGCAACGGAACCGGCCATCACCATCACGGTGGGCTCGGGTGCCATCATCGTCGTCGTAGAAAAGGACACACCATGAACAAGACGACCATCCGCGTCCTGCTCGCTGGCGCCGTCATCGCCCTCGTGGCGAGCGCGTGCTCTTCGACACCGAAAGAACGCGAGGTCGTGCTCCTGAGCCACGACTCGTTTGCGCTGAGCCAGGAAACACTCGACGCGTTCACCACCGAAACAGGGATCACGCTGACGATCCAGACAGCAGGCGACGCCGGCACCATGGTGAACCAAGCGATCCTGACGAAAGACAACCCGATCGCCGATGTCATGTTCGGCATCGACAACACATTCCTGTCGCGTGCGCTTGACAACGACCTCTTCCTCCCCTACCGCGCTGCTGACATGGACAAGGTGCCCGAGGACCTGCGTGTCGAAGGGGACATGGCGACACCGATCGACTTCGGGGACGTGTGCGTCAACTACGACATCGCGGCGTTCACCGACCTCGGTGTCGAGCCACCGGCGGCACTCGGCGACCTGACCGATGCCGCCTACAAGGACATGCTCGTTGTCGAGGACCCGGCAACCTCGTCACCCGGGCTAGCGTTCCTGCTTGCAACCATCGCCGAGATGCCTGAAGGGTCGGCGTACGACTGGCGGGCGTACTGGCAGGACCTCTTCGCAAACGGCGTCGCGGTCGCCCCGGACTGGACAGACGCGTACACCGCGCGTTTCTCGCTGTCTGGCGGAGATAGGCCCCTCGTCGTCTCCTACGCATCCTCACCGTCTGCGGAAGTGCTGTTCGGCGAACTCGATGCTGCTCCTTCCGGTTCGCTCACGGACGGTTGCTACCGCCAGATCGAATACGCAGGCATCATCGCTGGAACTGACGACGAGGGTGCAGCACGCGAGGTTGTCGACTTCCTGCTGGCTACCCCTACCCAGGAGGACATCCCATTGAACATGTTCGTGTTTCCCGTCAACAGCGACGCCACACTCCCTGACGTCTTCGCTGATTTCACCGTGCTCCCGGAGGCGCCTGCGATGCTCGACGCCCAGATGGTCGATGCAAACCGCGAACGATGGATCCAAGAGTGGACCGCAATAGCTCGCAGCTGAGCGCGAGCCCTCTCGGCAGGGCAGGGATCGCGGCCATCGTCGCCATCCCCACGGCGTTCCTGCTGTACTTCTTCGCGTACCCGGTCATCTCTATCACGTGGCGCGGCCTCACTGCGGATGGCTCCTTCTCGCTCGCCGTCGTCGGCGACGTCCTCACCGATGGGCCGCTCGTTGCCGTTGCGCGCTTCACGGTCCTCCAGGCCCTCATCTCAACGATCGTCACCGTTGTCGCGGCGTTCCCCGCAGCGTGGGCATTCGCTCGCTTCGACTTCCCAGGTAAGCGGGCTCTGCGCGCGGCGACGCTTGTACCGTTCGTGCTCCCAACGCTCGTGGTCGGGTCGGCGTTCCTCACGATCGCCGGCCCCAACGGTGCCCTCGGAACGGACCTCACCGGAACGCTCTTCCTCATCGTTGTGGCGCACGCCTTCTACAACTACGCCATCGTGGTGCGCGGCGTGGGGGCGTACTGGGAGCGCATCGATCCCCAGATGGCCGATGCTGCCCGCACGCTCGGCGCTTCGCCGTTCAGAGCGTTCCGCACCATCACGCTCCCGCTTCTGCGGCCTGTGATCGCGTCGACGAGTGCGCTCGTCTTCCTGTTCTCGTTCACGTCCTTCGGTGTGGTGCTGCTCCTTGGCGACCTGGGACACACGACGATCGAAGTGGAGATCTGGAGACAGGCAACAGCGTTCCTTCGTCTCGATGTTGCTTCCACGCTCGCCGTGCTCCAGTTGATCGGTGTGGGTGGCATCCTCGCTGGGTACGGCTGGTTTCAGCGGGCCACCACCGTCCAGTTCAGCCAGGCTGCCGCGGCGACGCACAGGCCGCGAGGTGGATGGGAACGTGTCGGCGTCACTGCCGCCCTCGCCTCGATGGTGGTGATACTCGGAACCCCACTGCTGCTGCTCGTGGTCCGATCGTTCCTCAACCCAACGGGTGGCATCGGCCTGGTGAACTACACGAACCTGCTGGATCTCCCTGAGCTATCGGCCGCATTCGTGAGCCCGATCGATGCCGTCCGCAACTCGTTCACCGTTGCGTTCATGACACTGGCGATCGCCCTCGTGATCGACGGATTGGCTGCAGCAGCGCTCACGTACGCATCTCGGCGCATCGCTCGGACATTCGACCTCTTCGTGATGCTCCCGCTCGGGACGTCCGCGGTCACGATCGGATTCGGTTTCCTCATCGCTCTGTCCTGGCCAATAGACCTGCGAACATCGCTGTTCCTCCTTCCGATCGCACACGCCCTCGTGGCGATACCGTTCGTCGTGCGCACCACGACACCGGCCCTTGGATCGGTCAGGCACACACTCCGTGAGGCTGCCGCCGTGCTCGGTGCAAGCCCCTGGAAGACCTGGTGGACGATCGACCTCAAGATCGTAACACCCGCCATCATCGTCGCTGCTGCCTTTGCGTTCGCCATATCCATGGGCGAGTTCGGAGCGACATCGTTCATCGCGCGGCCCAACTTTCCGACGATCCCGATCGCCATATTCAAGCTCCTCGGCAAGCCGGGTGCTGCACCCTTTGGCGCTGCGATCGCCCTGAGCGTCATCCTCATGGTCGTCACGGGCGTCTCCATGTTCGTCATCGATGCCATCGGCACTCGGGCGGGAAACGAACTATGAGCATAGAACTCACCAATGTCAGCGTCCGCTACGGCAGCACCCTTGCCGTCGCGGACCTCGATCTCTCGATCGACTCGGGTGAGCGATTCGCCCTCATGGGCCCGTCAGGTTCCGGGAAGTCGACATTGCTGCGTGCGATCGCAGGCCTTGAACCGCTCGCATCGGGGACCGTGAGCATCGACGGTGAGGATGTCACCACGACCCCCGTGCATCGCAGGCCCGTCGGCCTGATGTTCCAGGAGTACGCACTCTTCCCGCACATGAGCGTCGCAGACAACATCGGATACGGCCTCGTCATGGACGGCATCGATCGTGCCGACGTGGCCCGAAGGGTGTCCTCCCTCCTCCATGTCGCTGGTCTCTCAGGGTTCGAGGATCGGAAGCCTGACTCGCTCTCAGGTGGTGAACGGCAACGGGTCGCTCTGCTGCGCACGCTCGCACCAGAGCCATCGCTCGTGATGCTGGACGAACCTCTCGGATCACTCGATCTCGCCCTCAGAGAGGATCTGCTCTTCCAGATGCGCACGATCCTCACCGACCTCGGAGCAACCTCCCTCTATGTGACCCACGACCGCACGGAGGCGTTCGCCTTCGCTGAACGGTTGGCGATCATGCGCGCCGGGCACGTCGTGCGCACAGGTACCCCTCAGCAGGTGTGGGACGATCCCCGGACGACATTCGTCGCACGGTTCATCGGCCATGCCAACGTCCTGGCTGGCGCCGCCGTCGGGATGGATGCCCCAGCCATCACCGTACCTCCCCAGGCGCTCACCCTCGAGACCGGGAACGGCATCCCTGCTCACGTCGTCGACTCGGTGTTCAACGATGGCCGCCACGAGGTCGTCGTCGAGCTCGCAACCGGCGAACGGCTGCGCATCGACTCCCCCACTCCCCGGGACCGAGGAACCACAGCCAAGGTCGCTATCGACCGCTCGGCCGTGCGCGCACTAGCCATCGATGAGCACTGACGCCGAGAACCCAGGGTTCGCTGCACCCTATATGGCGCTGTGAGCCCACAGAAAGAATACGCCTCGACTATTCACGCATCGAGATGTCTGCCCATTGGGCACCAGATGCTGCAATGAGCCGATCGAGTCTCACCTCATAGACGGTATCGAGCGATCCACCCGCTGACCATACGCGTCGATATCTCCCAAGCGCGGGATCGGCGACGGTGACAAGGGGCTCATCGTGGCCCACGGCCGGTGTTCCTCCCGCCGGGTATCCAGTGATGTCATGCACCTTGGCACGAGAGGCAGGCCTTGCAGACGTCGCGCCGAAGTACGCTGCCAGCTTCTCTGTATCGACACGCCGGTCTCCCGAGCAGAGCACGAGGACCGGCTCACTATCCACCTCGAACACGAGGCTCTTAGCGATCGCACCCAGTTCGCTGCTGACTGCCCTGGCAGCATCCTCGGATGACCTCGTCCCGGCAGGGAACCGCTCGATGTTCGGAGCGATACCGACTTCTATGGCTCGTTCTATGAAACGTTCCGTGTCAGAAGATACAGGGCCCCCCACCCGGCGGACACCGGACTCTGTTGCGAGCCAGCCAATGCGTTGATCGTGATCCTCCATCGGCACACGCTCGGATATCGATGCATCTGTCGTCACGCCCACGCGAGGCGTGGCCCGCGGCACCTGTTTCAGGAACGCGTCGTAGTAGCCCTTCCCCCTCCCAACACGCCCACCATATCGATCGAACGCAAGGCCGGGGACGAGCACGACGTCGATGTCTTCGGGAGCCACGATCGTGGACGAAGGGTCTGGTTCGTCATAGCCGAACCTGTGGTGCACGAGATGCTCGGGGTCATAGACACGCATCGTCATCTCATCGGAGTCCTCGATGCGAGGCACGACGGGCGTGATCGAAGGCTCGTCCAACAGTCGATCCAGAGAGATCTCCGAAGCCATCGGAAGATATGTCGCGACGACACCATGGAGGGGTGGCCACGCAGCAAGCTGCTCGGAAACGGCTGCTGAGGCATCCGAACGATCGATGCGATTCGCCCATGTGCGCCAGTCAGCCTTCGCTTCCGAGCCGTCGGGCCGATCTTGCGTGTGCACCATGACCTCCTCGTCATACATACGATAGATGCTCTCCCCGGCCGGTGTCCGAAGTCCGGCATTGCGTGGCGGGGACCGCTGCCCTGTCGCGATCGGATGCTTCTATCACAGTATCCTCTCACCATGGGCACCTGGCTCCGCTCCCACGGGACGACAACGGCTGCGGTGCTGATCGCCCTTGGGCTCACCGCGGTGTTCGGGTACATCGCGGTCGCTTCGTGGCTCGGAGCCTTGTACCCCGATCGCCTGGACCCGGCCGTGTCCGACATGTTCGGCGGCTTCACTACACGAGCATTCACTGGTGGCACGCGCATATCACCCGCGCGAAATGCGTCTGGGATCATCGCATTCACCATGGGTTCCGTCGTCCTCCTGTGTGCCATCATCGTCATCGGACTCGCGTTCCTGCGCGCGTGGGCCCGCGAGGCTGCGTTCCTCATCTTCGGTCTTCTTGGGACAATCTCCCTTGCCGCGTCCCTCGCCGGGCTCACCGCGGATCCGCCCGCACCGTCTGCATGGTCGGGGATTCTCGTGGGAGTCCTGAACCTCAGTGTCGTTGCGTTGTTGCTCACACGATCCGCGAGACGCGCGTTCAAGGTCAGCTTGTACTAGCACCACCCCCGCATAGACCGATCCTTGAACATGGCGTCATCAACCGCAGGCACAGCGAACACCCTCAACGAGTTGCTCACCGAGCCCGCCCTTGCCACCTCCTTCGGCGGACCCGCTACGTTGGTCCGTTGGGCTTCACCGGGTGAACCGTCAACAGCGCTGTAGGGATCGTCGCTTCCGATCTCAGCGGATCAGATGCGACGTGCCAGCCGTGGTGCCAGGTTCCCGCGAGCCTCGACGACCGCCTCGTCCATCCCGATCCAGTCGGCGAAACGGTGGAGTTCCGAGGCAAGCGACGACGCAACCGCCCCAGCGTCTCTGCCTTCCTCGATGAACGCAGACCGAACGAGGAGCCTTCCTGCCTTGCGGTCGGCCTTGAGATCGACCCGCGCAACCAGGTCCCCATCGAGCATGAACGGCAACACGTAGTACCCGAACACGCGCTGTGGTTCCGGCACGTAGATCTCGATCCGATAGCGGAATCCGAAGATCCGTTCGACCCGCTCCCTGTTCCACACGAGCGGATCGAACGGGCTCAGCAGCGTCGCTCCGACGACCCTCCTCGGACGCACTGCGTCAGGGCTCATGTACACAGGTCCGCGCCAGCCAGGAACGATGACCTCCTCTATCGCCCCCTCGCCAGCAAGATCGGACAGCATCGACCTCGCAGTGGGGATGTGCAGCCGGAAGTAGTCGGCGATATCTGACGTTGTGCCGATGCCGTGGTGTCTGGTAGCTGCGAGGAGCAGCTGCCGATAGGCCGCTTCCTTGTCGAGGCCTGCATCATCGGCAAGGACTTCCGGGGGTAGAGCACGGTGCGCAAGGTCGTACAGCCTCGTGAAAGTGCTGGTTCGCACAGCAGTGACTTGCCCTCGTGCGAACAGCATTTCCAGAGCGACCTTCCCTGGCCCGTATCCCCACCATGCCTCGGTCCCATGGTCGGGAGCATCGAGATCGCGCACGGTCAACGGCCCCCGGTCGGCGACCTGCGCAAGCACATCGTCGATGAGGCCCGGATGCTCGTCAAGGAGGGCTTGTGCGCGTCGCCCTGGCGGTGCTGCTTCCATCTTCCATCGCCAGAGCGGGTAGCGGTCGACGGGAAGCACGGCCGCCTCATGGGCCCAGTACTCGAAGTGTTCACCGGACTCGTTCAGCCACCTGTCCAGCCTGACAGCGTCGTAGGCACCAAGCCGTGCATAGAACGGCATGTAGTGGGCACGCACACACACGTTCACCGAGTCCAACTGCACGAGGCCGACCTGGCGCATCACCCGCCTGAAATGCCTGGTGTCGATGCGACCGGATGGCCGCTTCGCCGAGAACCCCTGCGCGCCAAGGGCGATCCTGCGCGCTGCGTCCCTCGAGATCGTCCTCATGTGTGCACCGCCATGGTTGCGTCTACGCTATCGGGATGGCCAAGACAGTGCTCGCAACCCTGCGCACGTACATCAGCGTTCCACTCTTCTTCCTCTACACGCTCGTAGCCGCGAGCATCATCATCGTCTACGGCGCGTTCCGGCCTGCATCGCCGATCCACGATGCCATTGTCAAGCATTGGGCCCGCCTGTTCCTGAAGATCCCCCCGGTGCATCTCGAAGTCGAGGGCATTGAGAGGATCGACCCGTCGCGCCGGTATGTGATCGCGAGCAACCATCTCTCCCAGTTCGACATCCCGTTGCTGTTCTCCGTGCTTCCGCTCCATGGCAGGTTCCTTTCCAAGAAGGAGATCTTTCGAATACCGCTCGTCGGCCAAGCGATGCGCACGATCGGCATCATCGAGATCGACCGGGCGTCGGGAACGTCTTCGCGCCAGGCCATCAACGCTGGCGTCAAGGTCGCGGCAGAACGCGGATACTCGCTCATCGTGTTCCCCGAGGGTACGCGCAGCAAGGACGGCCACCTCCTCGCGTTCAAGAAGGGGGCCTTCCGCATCGCGATCGACACGGGACTCCCGCTCGTTCCCATCGTCATCGAAGGCACCGACCGCATCAACAGCCCCGGCTCGAAGATCTTCCGCCCCGGTACAGCCAGGGTGGTCATCGGGGAACCGATCGAGACATCGGGCATGACGAACAAAGACGACCTCAACGACTTCGTCCACACCGTTGAAGCTTCGATGAACGCTACGTACCAGAAGCTACGCGCCGAACTCCATGCCTGATCCGATCGTCCGGCAACCGCTTCAGTCATAGACACCGAGAAGATAGGTTCGCCCCTCGCGAACCTCACAGAGGTATGCACCCGCTGATGTGGCGATCTGGTACCGGTCGGCGGGCCCTTCCCCGTCCCACCATCTCCCGAAGCTCCGCCATGGCCCCGCCCATGACAGGACCGGCACCCATCGGCTCGCGAGGCGCACCTGTTCAGGCATCCCATCGACCCAGGACACGACGAACGGGACAGGCTCAGGAGGCACCAGTGCGGGAGCCGGGCTCGGTATCTTTCCCGGCCAGGGAGCATCGGCGTCCCGGATCAGCGAATGCGGCTCGTCGCCCCAGCGACTCCACAACACCTGCTGGGAGGGATCCCTCCCACCCTGTGGTGTCGCAACCAGGACGCTGTCTGGCCCCGCTATGGCCTGAACTTCCATGAGCGCGCGTTGCGCCTCGATGGACTCCTTGGCATCCTCGGTGAGGCTGAGTTGTCTCCCCCTGCCCGAGAGGTCGTCGGGTTCGAGCCCCAGGAACACGATCCCTCCCCTGATACCCGCCGCTACACCGTCGATCCACGCCCTGAGCTGCCAGCGCACCCTATCTGCAAGGGTGGTGTCATCGAACGGGTCGGCACCCCTCCATGCACGGACACGCTCGGTGCCGTCTGCAGCCACCGCTGTGACTACGACGCGGTGCGGGGCGGTTCCCTGAAGAGCGAGACCGCTGATCAGGCGTTGTGCCAGACTGCGTGCGACGAACGCCGCTTGTTCGAGGTCCTGCAAGGGCGGGTCGAACGTGGCCTTGACCCCCAGATCTTCAGGTATGTCCCGCGGGATGGCGCCTCTCCCGACCCCGTTCGCCATGTGGTGTGCATCCATCCCCTGACGGCCGAAGCGTGTGGCCACAGCGTCGTAAGGGAGCGCTCCGAGCGCCCCCAGCGTCGTGATGCCGAGCCAGCGGAACGTTGCGGCAAGCTCTTGGCTCCCTATCGACGCAACATCGAGTTCGGAGAGGAACGCTGCATCGTCGTCGACAACAAAGACCTTCACCTCTGTAGATGTTCGCTTCGCTGCCTGCCATGCAGCGAACGGACCTGCGGCGAGACCGATCCGATACTCACCCCCGAACCTGTCGAGCTCCTTGACGATCCGATCGATGAGGGGCCGCTCTCCTCCGTAGTACGCCACAGCGCCGCGTATCGGAACGAACACCTTTCCCGGCTCTGCGATCTCTACACGCGGGATGACGGATTCGATCTGCTGCACCACGGGTTCGAACCGCGCCATGTCGCCCGATGGGTCACATTGGATGGTGGTCACTGTTGGGCACAGCGCTTCTGCTTCCCTACGCCCCATGCCCATCCTGACCCCTGCATCGTACGCGTGAGCGTTCAGTGCAACGACCGTGTTCGTCCCGTTGACTGCCTGGTGCGGTGTATCAGGCGAAACGCCTGGACGCCTGAGCGCCCAGGTCGGATACCAGACGCACATGGTTCGTTCCATCATCTTCGATCTCGATCGTCCGTTGCATCCCTCGCATCGCTTTCCCCGAGGCATCGAGCAACGTGCGCCTGCGCGCCAAAGCGCCATGGCCGTGCTCGGTCCCCGCCCAGGAGACACCGCGCGCTTCAAGGTGCAGATGCACGATCCCACGGGGAAGCCTCCCTGTGATGGCCCTGAACACGAGCGGGGTTCGCCGCGTCCTCGCTCGCGCAGCAAGGGTGCGGAGCGCAGCATCTTTGATCCCGGTTGGGACCTCGGCATAGACTCCACGCATACCGTCGATGAGGGCGCCTGCCACTCTGCTCCAAGTGACGCGGTCATCGGTACGCACCACGACGAAGCGCTCAGGGTCTATGCCGAGTTCCCATGCGGCGAGCGGACTCGCCCAACCCCGCACGTCCAGGTACGCAAGATGCCCCTGGGATGCGTACGGGGCGATGAGCGACAGCCCGACCCTGGTCATGCCGGACCCTGGTGTACCGCTGAGGCCCGCTATCTGCCCGGGGGACAACGAGAAGACATCCTCTGCCCTGGCGTGTACTCCAGGATGATGTGCAATGGGCGGTATCTGCTGGAGTTGTGCGATCACGCTGGTGTCCTCATCTCTCGTTCAACCAGCGTGCTCCGTCGCTGGAACCACAGCATAGTCGAACATATGTTCGACTATGCTGATATCTGGCTCTTCTCACCACCGTGCCTCTCGCCCCTCGATGGCTCTCTCCGCACACATCGGCTCATTCGTGTATCCTGGCTCCAAGCTCTCCGACGTTGAAAGGAGCACGGCACGTGTCAGTTGCCAAGGTGATCGAGATCACATCCACTTCCCCAGGGTCCTTCGAGGATGCCATCCGCAAGGGCCTTGCGAAGGCTCAGCAGTCCCTCGATGGAGTCCGCGGGGCATGGATTTCCGAACAGAAGGTAGAACTCGCTGAGGACGGCACCATCAAGTGTTTCCGCGTCGACATGAAACTGACCTTCGTACTCGAGTAGTTGAGACGCTCAATCTGTAGATGGTGGGGCCCCGGTGCGATCCGGGGCCTCACCTATTGGCGCTGCGCTTGCGATCGCCCTTGCTCGGTAGGCATTCAGACCATGGATGCGTCCGTGCCATACGTACCTGATACGTTGGCGGCACGGCCACCACGGGCCATGCCCATGGTCACGCTTTGTCCGTATCGGCTTCCCCATGCACATCTGCCACCAGATATGCGTGCTCGCATACCCGATGCTCGCCGAATCAGCCGATGATGCACGCGCGACGGACACACGCGCATCAGCGTGGCCCCGGATCACTCCGGAGCCACGCTGATGCTCTCCCGACATATCGTGTCAGGAGATGTTGCTCTGCATCGTGACTAGCTCTCAGACTCGAACTCGTCCTCGAACGACACGACCTTGCGACCCGGCTTGTCCGACTGACGTGACTCGCGGTCACGGTTCCGACCACGGTCACGGTTGCGATCACGATTGCGATCGCGTCCACCACCGCGGTTGCCGCGGTCGTTGCGGCGATCGCCACGGTCTTCGCGGTCACCGCCACGTGATTCCTCACGGGAAGCAGGGGCATCGGAGCGATCGGATGAACCGGCGTCATCGCCACCAGACGATGGTGCATCTGCCATGTCGAGGCTGACCTTGCCACGATCGTCGATCTCACGGACAACGACCTTGACGGCGTCACCGAGGGCGAGCACGTCCTCGACCTTGTCGATGCGCCTGCCTCCGCCGATCTTGGAGATGTGCAGGAGCCCGTCACGGCC
>CAYLIR010000026.1:0-13164 GCA_964383515.1 uncultured Acidimicrobiaceae bacterium | reverse complement strand
ATGAGAAGCCAGATGATCGCAGCGAACAAGAACCCCCACGTCGCGATCTGGGACGGTGGATACGTCTCCCCGAGGTACTCGCCATAGAGGAGATAGGTGGCGAAGAACACAGCAGAAAGAAGGCCGACGGCGAGGCCCAGATAGTCAGAGGACCCCTCGAACGCCCATGCCCGGGTCACAAGCCCGACACCGACAACGGCCCCGATGGCTGCGACCCACACCATCGCACCGACCGAGTGCTTGCGCACGAACGCCACATAGATGAGCACCAAGATCGGGGCGAGGAACTGGATCGTCGCCCCCGGGCCGACACCGAGCATGTCGAGGGCGAAGTACAACGCCACATTCACAGACAGGAGGTTCGCTCCGAGCAGCACGAACTTCCACAGCGGCTTGGGGGGATGCAGCACCCCGCGGAATGCAGCGTAGGGGGCGAGGAACAGCACGGCGATGATCGACCGGGTCTGGCTCATGTGCGCAGGGGACACGACATCGAAGACGCCTGCCGCTATCGCTTCCGTGACGCCCCACATCGCGGCGGCAGTCAGCGAGAGCAGCATTCCCTGGGTAGCTCGCGATCCTGGCATTCGAGGAACGGTAACGAGGTCTGCGCACACTGCGCCACCGGTGCGTCAACGCCCCCTGGCAGCTGTCAGTGGCGGCTGTCGGGTGAGCCTCAGGCGGTGTTGATCGCCGCAACGATGGCGTTGGCGGTCTCCCTGCCCGCACCGGCGCTGTGATGGTCGATGAACGCGGAACCTTCTACGTTGTGCACGACACCATCCTCGTTCATCGTTGCTGGCCGCTGCCCCGGGGTGCCGATTGCATGAGATGCGTGCGAAGATGGGGGCATGGCACTCTCACTTGACTCCACGGTCCCACTCCACGGCAACGTACCGATCCCGCTCCTCGGATTCGGTGTGTTCAAGGTCAAGGAAGGCACCGAGGTCGTCGACGCTGTCACGACCGCCCTCGACGCCGGCTACCGACACATCGACACCGCGGCGATCTACCGCAACGAAGCAGGCGTTGGTACAGCGCTGGGGGCGTCGGGCCTCGACCGATCTGACGTGTTCGTGACCACCAAACTGTGGAACTCCGAACAGGGATACGACACGGCGCTCGCCGCGATCGACGCGAGCCTCGCAGAGCTCGGGATGGACTACGTCGACCTGTATCTCGTGCACTGGCCCAAGCCTGAGCACACCCGCGATACGTGGCGCGCCATGGAGGAGATCAAGGCGTCGGGCAGAGCACGGGCGATCGGCGTATCGAACTTCCTGCCTGAGCATCTCGACCAGCTCCTCGCGCATGCCGACGTTGCGCCTTCGATCAACCAGATCGAGTTCCACCCGCACCTCCAGAGCCCTGAGCTCGTTGCGTACTGCACCGACCACGACATCGTCGTCGAAGCGTGGAGCCCGCTCAAAGCCGGGCGGATATTCGAAGATGCAACATTGGCCCAGATCGCCGACAACCACGGCGTGACGATCGCCCAGGCAGTGCTGCGGTGGATGCTCCAGCGCGGCATCGTTGCGATACCCAAGAGCGTCACACCCGAGAGGATCGCGACCAACGCCGACCTCTATGGCTTCTCGCTCGACGATGACGAGATGGCGACGATCGCTGCCCTCGACCGTGGCGAGCGGATAGGTCCAGACCCGGCGGACTTCGACTTCTAGCTCCGCTCGGCGCGCAAGCGATCGATGAGCGTCTTGTCGGTGTCGAACGCGAGCGGCGGAAGGTCATCGAGGGGGAACCATCCCACCGCGTCTGCATCGTCGCCTGCGACGAGCTCGCCTCCGGTCACGTTGCCTGCGAACCAGGTGCCCACCGTGAGCTTGCCAGGGTCATGGAAGTTCGACTCCACATGGAGCACCTCTCCGATGTCTGCGACGAGGCCTGTCTCTTCACGGAGCTCACGTGCCGCGGCTTGACGCACGTCCTCGCCGTAGTCGACGAACCCTGCAGGCATCGACCACAGGCCCGATCTGGTGGCGTTCGGGCCGCGGCGCACCATGAGCAGGTCACCGTCGTCGTTGAACACGACCACAGCTGCGCCAACCCCGGGGTTGCGCCAGTGGATGTACCCACACGACGGGCAGCGGGGGCGCACCCTGCCGCCGATATCGACGTGGTCGAGTTCCGTTGCACATTGGGGGCAGTACGTGTACTCCCCCGGCCACTCGTGCGTGTGCGTCACTCCGATCCAACCTCCTTCACCGCTTCTTGCAGACGATGGGGTGTCTTGTGACGCCTGAGTGCAAAGAAGCACGTGTACGATCGGGGCATGGGACTTCATACTATCGAAACAGCAAGCAAGGAAGAACTCAGGGCGCTCCAACGGGAACGGCTCGTGTGGACACTCAACCACGCCTACGACAACGTGGAACACTACCGGAAGACGTTCGACGCCGCAGGAGTGCGCCCGGGGGACCTCACCGAGCTGAGCGACCTGGAACGGTTCCCCTTCCTCGTCAAGGACGACCTGCGCCGCCACTACCCGTTCGGGATGCTCGCCGTGCCCCGGGACGAGATCGTGCGGATCCACGCATCGTCTGGCACCACGGGCAAGCCGACCGTCGTGGCATACAGCCGCAACGACCTCGACATGTGGGCCGATGTCATGGCGCGGTCCATCTACGCAGCAGGCGGCCGAAAAGGCGACATCGCCCATGTTGCCTACGGATACGGACTGTTCACCGGGGGCCTCGGCGCCCACTACGGTGCGGAACGCCTCGGGTGTGCCGTCGTGCCGATGTCCGGGGGACAGACAGAGAAACAGGTCACGCTCATCAACGACTTCGAACCTCGGGTCATCCTTGTCACACCGTCGTACTGCCTGTCACTGATCGACGAGATGGAAGGCCAGGGGCTCGACCCGAGAGAGAGCTCACTGGAGATCGGCATCTTCGGAGCTGAGCCGTGGTCAGACGAGATGCGCGCCCAGATCGAGGAACGTCTCGGTATCGACGCCGTCGACATCTATGGGCTCTCGGAGGTCATCGGGCCTGGTGTTGCCCAGGAATGCGTCGAGACAAAAGACGGCCTCACGATCTGGGAAGACCACTTCTACCCCGAGATCATCGACCCCGACACCGGTGAAGTGCTCCCCGACGGTGAGGAAGGCGAACTCGTGATCACGTCCCTCACCAAGGAAGCGATGCCCGTGATCCGATACCGCACCCGAGACCTCACGAAGCTGCTCCCAGGGACGGCGAGGACGATGCGGCGGATCGCTCGGATCAAGGGACGCTCAGACGACATGCTCATCATCAGGGGCGTGAACGTGTACCCAAGCCAGGTCGAGGTCGAACTGCTCAAGGTCGAAGAACTTGCCCCCCACTACCAGTTGGAAGTCGTCTCGGAAGGCAATACCAACGGCCTCGTGGTCAACGTCGAATCGAAAGAGCATCTCGCCGAAGCCGTGGCGGCTGCCGCAGCCACCGAAGCGTGCATGCACATCAAGTCGAACATCGGTGTCACGGTGGCAGTGCATGTCCAGCCCCCGGGGACGGTCGTGCGCTCGACAGGGAAAGCCAAACGGGTCGTCGACCACAGGATCTGATCCCGCCAACCCGACATCCATCCACAGGGCACCCGATGGCCAGGGGCGCCGTACCCTGCCGGCATGCATCTGATGAGCCTCGAAGGCGTCTCGAAGAGCTATCCGGAGAACGAGGTACTCGATACGGTGTCGCTCGGCGTATCCGCTGGCGACCGCATCGGGGTGATCGGGCGCAACGGGTCGGGGAAATCGACACTGCTGTCCATCATCGAAGGGACAGAGGAACCAGACGGAGGGTCGATCGTGCGGGCGAAGGGACTGCGCGTCGCCGCCCTCGACCAGAGCCCATCCTTCCCTCCCGATGCGACTATCGGCCACATCCTGCACGATGACCGGCGAGCGATCTCCCTTGCAGACAAGCTCGGGCTGACCGACCCGGACACCACGCCAGCGGCACTCTCTGGCGGCCAGCGCAAACGGCTCGCGCTCGCACTCGCCCTGTCAGCACCGTGCGACCTCCTCATCCTCGACGAACCAACGAACCACCTCGACATCGACGTCATCGACTGGCTCGAAGAGCACCTCCGCACACGCACAGAGGCGCTCCTCCTGGTCACCCACGACCGGTACCTGCTCGACAGGGTCGCGAACCGCATCATCGAGATCCACGAACGGAAACTGCACGCACACCAGGGCACCTACGAGGACTACCTCGAGACCGCAGCAGCACGCGAAGCGATCGAGGCAGCGACCGAGCACAAACGCCAGCAGCGGATCAAGACGGAGTTGGCCTGGCTGCGCAGATCACCCAAGGCCAGGACGTCCAAGTCACGCCACAGGGTGCACAAGGCCACCGAGCTCATCGGTGAACAACGCAGACAGGCTCGCAGCGCACTGTCGATCGACCTGCCGTCGCGGCGCATCGGATCGAAGGTCGTGAACCTCGTCAATGTGGGGAAACGCTACGGCGACCGATGGGTGCTGCGCCATGTGAACCACAAGATGCAGCCCGATGCGCGGATCGGCATCGTCGGACCGAACGGGTCGGGCAAGACCACGCTCTTGCGCCTCATCGCTCAACGCATCGAACCAGACGAAGGCAAGGTCATCGTCGGATCGACGATCCACTATGGCTGGTACGGCCAGGATCCGCGCCCCATCCCACCAGAGACACGGGTTCACGAAGCAATCCGCCAGCACCTCGACGAAGTGAAACTCGCGAGCGGAATCACCGTATCGGGGACACAACTCCTCGAACGTTTCCAGTTCACGAGAGATCAGCAGCATGCCGCCCTCGGCGACCTGTCTGGAGGCGAGCGACGCAGGTTCGAGCTACTCATGAGCTTGATGGAGGCACCGAACCTGCTGCTGATGGACGAACCCACGAACGACCTCGACATCCCAACACTCGATGTGCTCGAGGAGTATCTCGACGCGTGGCCTGGCGCCCTCATCGTTGCCAGCCACGACCGTTACTTTCTCGACAGGGTGTGCACAGACATCTTCTCGATCGAGCCAGACGGCTCCGTCCTGCACCACCCGGGTGGATGGTCTGCGTATCGGCAGCGCGCCTTGCACCAGTCGAGCACCACGACAGACACGACCAACAGCAGACGACAACGCCCGAAGCAGAAACGCACGAAGCTCACCTACAACGACCAGCGCGATCTCGAGGAAGCGACACGACGTATCCCGAAGCTCGAACGGCGCCGTGACGACCTGACCCGGCAGCTCGACGAAGCGGCAGGTGACTACGACCGTACGGTGGAACTCGCTGGCGCGCTCGCGGAAACACTCGAAGACCTCGAAGCCACAGAGACACGCTGGCTCGAACTCATGGAGAAGGCAGACGATCTCGCAGCAGACGCCTGACATCGATCAGCCATTGAACGGTGCGTAGGCGATACGACATGCCTTGGCCCCAGCGGGCGTATCGAGATACCCCGACCACAGTGCGCCGGACGGAGTGAACGCATCGGTGATCGCTCGGCGTGCGGCGCACTCGTCATCGGCCAGATCCTCGACAGCCAGATCCCGGGGATCTACGTCCGTCGTCACCTCTGCCTTGTCGAGCAGAAACGCACCCACCGAGTCACCGCCGAGCCGGTCGACGGCATCGCCTATCGCGTCGAACACGCTCGGCCTGGGTACCTGGAAACGCCGTGTGAGCTCCCGCGCAAGGTCTCCATCGCTGTCCGCTGTGCCTCCACACGAGACGGCGACAGCGGTGAATACAATGCGCGCGATCGCGAGCCTTCGTCTCATAGACACCAGCATCTGGATGTGGGCTACGGCTGATCGACGGCCGTAGCCGGGCTCAACGTGCCACCGTGAACAGGTCGGGACGGTCGGTGATCAGACCGTCCACACCGGCAGCGACCAGCCGCTCTGCCTCCTCGACGGTTCGGATCGTCCAGGGGACAACGCGGAGACCCGCTGCGTGGGCATCGTCGACACGCGACGCACTCACCTGATGGAGATCCGGAGACCAGGACGTGATGCCCCACGACGCCATCTCAGAGAAGTCCATGGGCTTGCCAGAGACCACATACGAGAGCGGGATCGATGGATCGGCTCTATGGATCGCCCGCAGTGGCTTGATATTGAACGACTCGATCGTGACACGTTCCTTCATCCCGCGCTCATCGATGACTTCGAGAACGCGCTTCTCGAACGAGCCTATGTTCACACCGTCGAATCCGTCACCGATCCCTGCTGGGTTGGAGGCCTTGCGTTTGGTCTCCAGGTTGAACGCAACCGTCGCCGCGCCCTCCCGCTGGAGCGCCGTCTTGCTGTCGGACCCGGCGTATTCCTCAACGAAGTCGAAGAACTGGTCGAGCGTGACGATCCCATACCTGTTCCCGGCAAGCAGCGTCGGCGACGGATCCTGCTCGGTGTGGTCACTCGGATCGGGGTTGCGGTCGCATTGGTACCAGGAGAGCTGTTCGACCGTGAGCGATCGAACGGCGAGGGCGCCATCGTCCGTGTCAGGATCGTCGGGGTCAGGGACATCGTCGGGTGCGCCCCGCCGAAGACCGCACTTGAGCGGATCGACCATGTCGTCGTGCCACACGACCACTTCATCGTCAGCGGAGAAGTGCAGATCACCTTCGAGCGTTGTGACACCGGCATCGAGCGCAGCCTCGAACGCCGGGAGCGTATCCTCCGGTTTCAGTCCCCGCGCACCCCGATGGCCCTCCAGGTCGAACCCTGCAGGGAGGATGAACCCGCGGGGAGCCGACGCTGTCGTCGTCACCGCATCGGGCACAGCCAGCGTCGTCGCCGCGGCTGCGAGCGTCGATGTAGTCACTGGGTGGGACGTCATCGTCGCCGCCGAATCTGCGGCCCCGCTTTGGCACGACGCTGTCACGAGCGCGGCAGCGATCGCCAACGACAGCTTCGACCACCCGTTCACTGCAGCGATCGCGAACCCACGCGGAGCACCGGGAGCATGCAGGTCAGGACCGCGCAGCCGAAGCAGCCTTGCGTGCAGCGATGGCCATGAGATCCCACACAGGAGCGAACGGTGGTGCGTAGGCGAAATCGATCCACTCGATGTCCCCTGCGGTCATCCTGTTCCACACCGCAGCCGCGAACACGTCGATGCGCTTTCCCGCCCCGCCACCACCGACGATCTGGGAACCGAGGACGACCCCTGTTCCCTTCTCCGCGGTGAGGCGGATCGTGATCTCATCGGCCCCTGGCATGTAGTGCGCCACGGTCAAGCCGCTCACGGTCACATCAACAGCGTCGATACCAGCTGCCTCAGCCTGTGACAGGGACACTCCTGTCATGGCGATCTCGAGCTCCTTGAACCGAGTGATCGCCGTACCGAGGACACCAGGGAAGCTGACATCGCCACCTGTCATGTTGATGCCAGCAACACGGCCTGTCTTGTTCGCCACAGTGCCAAGCTGCATGTTGACCATCTGGCCCGTCACACGGTGGTACACCTCGGCGCAATCGCCGGCCGCCCAGACACCTGCAACGCCGGTGCGCTGATGGTCGTCGACGACGATGCCGCCAGTAGGACCAACAGGTATCCCCGCGTCGGAAGCAAGCTCAGACACGGGCCTGCCCCCAACCGCGAGCACGACGACGTCTGCCGGGATGAAGTCGCCTCCGGCCGATACGCCGGTCACACGGTCGGTACCTTCGATGCGTTCCACCATCACTGAGGTGAGCACGTTGACACCACTTGCCACCAACGCTTCGGTGACCTTCTCGCTGAGATCGGCATCGATCGTCCGGGCCATGACCGAAGGCAACGCCTCAACGATCGTGACGTTCCAACCCCGCACATCGAACGCTTCAGCGACTTCCAGGCCGATGTACCCAGCCCCGACGATGACGATGTTCCCCGTCCCGGCAGCGGCGATGGACTGAAGCGCCGCTGCATCACCAAGCGTGCGCAGCGTGTGGACGCCGGGGAGATCGGTACCCTCCATCGGGGGGATGAACGCCCGAGCACCTGTGGCGATGAGGAGCTTGTCGTATGCGGTCTCAGATGTTGCGCCGTCGATGTGGGACAGCGTCGTCACAACACGACGGTCCAGGTCGATCGAGGTGACCTCCGTTTCGAGCCTTAGGTCGATCCCGGCTTTGGCGAACTGCTCGGGGGTGCGGGCGATCAGGTCGTCGATGCGCGCTACGTCTCCCGACACGAGGTACGGTTCTCCACATGCGGCGAAGCTTGCGAACTTCCCCTTCTCGAACGCAATGACTTCAAGTGATCGATCCCTGCGTCTCGCCTGGCTCGCCGCGGTCATGCCCGCTGCGTCTGCCCCAATGACCACCAGTCGATCGCTCATGTCCCATCCTGACTTCCGGCACTGTTACACCCTGAACCCTATCGCCCTTTGGACGCACGAGCATCCCGGCCGGGCGTCGACGTAGATCGACAACCGTTGTACCTTGGCGGCTGAACACGAGTGAGGCACCATGGCAGACAGAGATGTAGCGAATATGCCCGACGGCAAGGATCTCCTGCGCACGATGGGGTGGGAGTCTCTCCCGTTCTCGTGTGTCGGCCTTGTCCGCAAGACCGGGGACGTGCGGGGCGACAACATCTGGTCATGGATCATCCTCATCCCGTGGACATCCGACGGCAAGCCGTGGATCGACGGGACAGAGATCGTCAAAGCCTCGCTGAAGTCCGAGGACGAGGAACGCGCTGCGATCGTGTCGCGGATGCGGGCGATCCTCGACGAACGCTACGGCAAGACCGTGGCCGCACGAGCCGTCGACGACTTCATCGCAGAGATCCTGGACGATACCTGACCGGCCTCGGGCCGCTTGCTGCACCTCCCGCAGAGCACAGTCCGTCTGCTGTCTGGGGACGCAAACCATCGACATCGACGCCATCGGCCGAGACACACCTAGACGACGCCAGCATCCAGAGCGATCCGAGCCCTGTGGGCACGGGGCATCGGCGCGTTGGCGCCCTGCGTTTCCCACAGCAGATGGATGGTCGAGGTCGTGGGCGTCGATTCGGTCGTTCGCGCGTCGCCGCACTGCTACGACACAGAGACAGAGGTCGACCGGTTCGCCGCGGAGCTGCGGTCCATGCTCACTGAGTGCCGCACCCTCCCACCGAAGACTCCGATGAACGGCTCCGTGCTACATGTGGCCGGAGAACCGGGCTGGGATGTACTCGGGATACCACATCTCCGATTCGATGGCAGCATCGAGGTCTTCGACAGGCTCGGCCACGCCTTCCTCGATCGCCTGGGCGCCGACTGCCTGTGCGACGACACGCGAAACCTCTCGAACGCTCGCGATGTCCGGGTATATCTGGCCTGCCGCGACGAACTCGTCGGGAGTCGCCTCTGCAAGCGCTTTCGCAGCGGCAAGGAACATCCCGTCGGTGACTTCCCTGGCAGCCACCGCAAGTATGCCGAGCCCCATGCCCGGGAAGATGAACACGTTGTTCGCCTGCCCGATGGGATACGTCTCGCCTTCATACTCGACAGGGGCGAACGGGCTCCCTGTGGCGACCATCGCCGAACCAGCGGTCCACTTCAACGCGTTCGCCGGTGTTACCTCAGTGTGGCTCGTCGGGTTCGACAACGGCATGATGATCGGCCGGTCGCACGTGGAGGCCATCTGCTCGATCACTTCCTTGGTGAAGAGGCCAGGCGTCCCGCTGACACCGATCAGAACGGAAGGCCGTGCGTTGCGCACGACATCGAGCAGCGTCGGCCTCACCTCGTGGTGATCCCAGTGTTCGATGTCCCGTGGATCCGTTGCCAGGTCTGCCTTCATCTCTGAAAGCCCCCGCCGGTCGGCCAGGATCAGACCGCGGCTGTCGAGCACGAAGATCCGCTTCCATGCGTCTTCCTCGGTGACACCTCTGTCCATCATCGCGTAGGCGATCTGGTTCGCGATGCCATGGCCCGCAGAGCCGGCTCCGGAGATGACGATACGGTGTTGATCCGGATCGAACGGGTGATAGTCGCTCGCAGATATGATGCCAGCGACGACCATCGCAGCGGTGCCCTGGATGTCATCGTTGAACGACGCTATCTCTTTGCGGTGCCGTGCGAGATTCCGGAAGCTGGTCACGTTGGCGAAGTCCTCCCACTGCAGCAACGCGCCGGGGAACACCTCGTTGACGGCCCCTACGAATTCGTCGATGAGTTCGTCGTACTCCTCGCCACGCAGACGAGGCTCCTTGTACCCGATGTAGAGCGGGTCGTCGAGCAGTTCTGCGTTGTTCGTCCCCACATCGAGCGATATCGGGATCGTACGCGCGGGATGGATCCCTGCTGCTGCCGTGTACAGAGCGAGCTTCCCGATCGGGATCCCCATCCCACCTGCACCCTGGTCGCCGATGCCGAGGATGCGCTCGTTGTCGGTAGCGACGATGACGGGCGGCTCGACCACAGGGCGCGCCCGCAGGATGCTCGCGATGCGCCCACGGTCGCGCGGCGTGATGTAGAGGCCATGAGCCCTGCGATAGATGCGGCTCCAGTGCGAGCATGCCGCTGCGATGGTCGGTGTGTAGATGACGGGGATGGTCTCTTCGAGGTTCTCGAGGATGAACCGGTAGAACAGCGTCTCGTTGCGGTCCATCAGACCGTTGAGATAGATGTTCTTCCCGATCTCGGTCGTCTTGAGCCCGTACTGGTACCTGACCCTGCCAAGTTGCTGTTCGATCGTCGAGACATGGTCAGGGAGAAGCCCCACAAGCTTGAGGTCGTCCCGTTCCTCCCGCGTGAACGCGTCGCCCTTGTTCAAGAACGCGTCCAGGAGGACGCCCTCCCCGGTGATGTCGACAGAGAGATACGGCTCGGATGTCAGTGAGTCGACGAACGCTCGGAACTTCATGGCCTCATCCTTCCAGGAGCAGTCGGCGCGATCGGCGCCATCTCCCCATGGTACCGACGCGAACGCCGCACATTGCTATCAGCTGGGCCGCATGTGGCCATCCTGAGGTCGTCATGTCGACGATCGTGGGGTGTCCTGCGGGAGTCTCGGTGCAGGCAACATGCGTCGATCAGCGAGCGATGCCGATCGCAACGCTCATCCACAGGATGGAGCCGCGGACGACGACCATCACCAGACCGGCTATCACCCCAAGAAGGCGGAATCGACGCCCGCAGCGACGGCATGCTCGATGTCCACGACGATGCTGGCCAGGAACACCGCCACTGCACCAGCCCATAGCTGATCCTGCCGTCGAAGGAGAGAGCAGGTCAGCACAGTCGATGTCGTTCGCTCCTACTCCCATCTATCTCAGCGTCCTGCGTTCCGACTCCTCGTGCCTCGTCGTGCCACACCGGGCGTTCACCCCGTCACCCGCGGGAAATCCCGACCGCCCTATCGTGTAGCGAAGCTGTGAAGACAACGATCGATACGGAGCCCCATGAGCGCTGCACCATCCATCTCGATAGCCCCCGACGATCCCGCATTCGATGCTGCGGATTTCGACCCGGCTGTGTCCCCCGCAGACGACTTCTACCGGTTCGTCAACGGTGGGTGGCTCGATACGAACCCTGTCCCAGATGAATACCCGGCATGGGGGGCGTTCCAAGAACTCAACGAGCGTAACCAGCGGCTGCTCCGGGACATCCTCAGTGACGTTGCCGCGGATCCGGACCCGACCTCGATCGCTGAACGACTCGCTGGCACTCACTTCATCGCGGGGATGGACACCGACAAGATCGAAGCGCTCGATCTCGACCCGGTCACCCCATTCCTTGAAACGATCGCGTCACTCACCGACAAAGGCAGCCTCGCTGGTGTTGTCGCCGACCTCCACCGCAACGGCATCGGTGCGTTCCTACGCGTCTCCGTCGAGCCGGACTTCGAGGATAGCTCCATCAACCTCCTGTGGATCGGCCAGGGCGGCCTCGGCCTTCCTGATCGTGACTACTACCTCCGCGACGATGACACCTCCACGGAGCTTCTCGCCAAGTACCGAGACCACGTGCGAACGATGCTCACCCTGGTTGGGTATGACGAGGCGGCAGCGGACACCGTGGTTGCCATCGAGACGGCGATAGCTGGATTCTCCTACACGAACGTGCAGATGCGCGATGTGGGCCTCACCACGAACAAGGTGACGCGCGCCGATGTCGAGGCGATGGCCCCGACCTTGCGCATCGGGGAGTATCTCGATGCTGTTGGCGCCGGACGCCACGATTCCTTCAACATCGACAACCTCGGCTTCTACCCGGCTCTCGATGCGCTCATCGAAGAGACACCACTCGAGGATCTGCGTGCCTATCTCGTATGGCACACGCTCCACGCAACCGCTTCGGCGCTGCCCAAGCGGTTCGAACAGGAGTCCTTCGCCTTCTACGGCAGGACACTCGGTGGGCAACAGGTCCAGAAGGAACGGTGGAAACGCGTCCTGGGTGCGTTGACAGCAGACATCGGCCAACTGGTGTCACAACTCTATGTCGCCGAACACTTCCCCCCCGAAGCCAAAGAGCGCATGGAGCACCTCGTCGACAACCTGCTCACCGCGATGCGCACGAGCATCGAGTCCCTCGCCTGGATGGGTGACGAAACGAAGGTGGAAGCGCTCGCGAAGCTCGCCGGCTTCGGATACAAGATCGGGTACCCGGACCAATGGCGTGACTACACAGGCCTCGAATTCGCTTCCGATGCATGGCTGGCGAACAGGCTCGCAGCCTCACGATTCGAGTTCGACAGGAAAATGGCAACGGTCGGTGAACGGGTCGACCCCCACGAGTGGGAGATGGCGCCACACGTGGTCAACGCGTACTATCACCCGCTCATCAACGAGATCGTGTTCCCGGCGGGCATCCTCCAACCACCGTTCTTCTCGCTCGAAGCCGACGATGCCGTGAACTACGGTTCGATCGGAGCGGTGATCGGCCACGAGATCACCCATGGCTTCGACGACCAGGGCAGCCGATTCGATGCCAAGGGCAATGTCCGCGACTGGTGGACAGCACAGGACAGGGCGGAATTCGAACGACGGGCGCAGGTCGTCGTCGATCAGTACAGCTCCTACGAGGTTGAAGATGGGCTCCCTGTCAACGGCGAACTCACCCTGGGAGAGAACATCGCAGACATCGGCGGCCTCAAGATCGCCTTCGCTGCGCTTGAAACAGCTCTCGGGGGAGAGAATCATCTCGTTGGGGGGCTCACCCCGCAGCAACGGTTCTACATCGCGTGGGCCA
>CAYLIR010000025.1:0-13340 GCA_964383515.1 uncultured Acidimicrobiaceae bacterium | reverse complement strand
GACGGTGCGAATCTTCACGGGACTCAACCAATTCAGGTGTACATGGGCGATCGCTCCGTCGCTCATCTGAACCGTCACGTAGGCCACGCACGCGTGCCCGACACCGAGTGGGTCCGAGCCGACAGCGGAAACGGAAACAGGCTTGATGCCGTCCGGGAGGATGAATTCGAGGATCGAGAAGTCGTGCGGCGCTAGGTCCCATATGACATCGACATCCGGCTGGACGAGACCAAGGTTCACGCGAACTGAGTCGTAGTAGTGGAACCTGCCGATTTCCGAAGACCGGACGAGATCCCGGATGTACCCAACCGTGCTCGTATAGCAAAAGGTGTGGTCAGTCATCACGATCGTGCCGGCCTCTTCAGCGAGTTCGACGATCCGTCTGCCTGACGCCACCTCCGCCGCGAGAGGCTTCTCGATCAAGATGTCCTTCCCTGCCGAGATGCATGCCTCTGCGATCCCCCCATGCGTCCTCGCAGGTGTGGCGATGGCAACACCGCGAACCTCTGGATCCCCGAGTACATCGTCAAGGTTGTCGGTGAAGCGGTCAACACCGTGTCTTGAGGCAAGACGCTCGGCGCGATCGAGGTCGAGGTCACAGATCCACCGTACCGTGCATCCATCGTCGCTTGAGAAGTTGCGAGCCAGGTTCGGACCCCAGTATCCGGCTCCAACCACAGCGATTCCGACCTGCTGCATCCTGTACTCCTTTGTGCGGTCCTCGAACCCCAGCATGCACCCCCAAGCGTAGGGTCGGCTGCCGGAGGACAACCAACCGGTCCGGCCAGCTCGTGCACCCATGACACCGTTCGGGCGCCCGGAGTGGACTCCCCCGAGGCGGCGGACCTGTCGTTTCAACCATCGCGCGTAGCGGGGATACCCCGAACACCTCGTAGGGCGACACGGCTGGCTACTGGGTGTCGAACCGTACGGTCGATAGCACCGCGTTGAGTTCGTCGAGTATGTCCGAGCGCTCTCGGTGCGAGCCTACAACGATGAACAGGCAGTACCCACGGCCAGCCTCCTGGAAGAAGTACTGGGTGGCGGTCCCACCTGCGAGGCCGCGCACTGCAGCATCGGGCGAGAAGTCCTCCGGTGCCAGCGAACTCGGTATGCCCAAATGGCTGAAGAGCTGTTGGCCGGGTTCGAGCGGGCCGAAGTCGATCACGGAGACGAACACGTCGGCTGGGCCGAGTTCCGTATAGAGCTCATCGCCGTACTCCGCGAGCGCCTTGGGCAGTTGGAAGTTCGCCAAGTGCATCACGGCAGGTTCAACCACATCGTGGTCGCTGCCCAGGAGCATCGCCGACTCCGGGCGAATGTCAACTTCCCAGCCAGCAGGCACGTCAACGGTGAACCCTGAGCCGGTAACTTCGCTCATGACGCCACCACCCACGCGAAGCCCCCGATGAGCACGCCAACCTGTGCCACGAGCGCTGCAGTGCGAGCCACCCCGGCCTTGCGTGCCATGCTGAGATGGTACTCCCTGAGCGCCTGCACGTTGTGGATACGCGAGGTTGTCAACACGGGGATCCCCCTGAACAAGCCGAATGCTGCACCGATGAGCGCCCCACCTGCAACAGAGGCAGACAGGAAGCTGATGGCGATAACGGCGAACACACCGAGCGTCGCTACGTAGGTGAACAGCCCGGCGCCCAGTTGGAATCCGAACCCTGATCCGTACACCCAACCCCGATACGTCGCGAGCCAGTCCTCGTTCACCTGACGATTCGGCCACGGAAGCGCCTGGGGCCATCCGGCGAGATCCCCGACGACCGCAACCGCGACAACGACGATCGCCGCGACAAGCGCTGACGATGGCGCCCATCCTGTTGCCTGGTGCACAAGCCATCCTGTGGCGCCTGCAAGCGATCCGAGGGTGACGCCGCCTGCCACAGCACCGAAGATGAACGCGCCTGCAGTGACACCCCACCTGTTGTTGCGCGCCCGCTCACCGAGCGGGTGGATGCTCGAGAGCATCGACTCTCCTCAGGGAGACCAGCTCGAACGGACTGCAGCGATCACCGCGGCGACAACGCCGAGTGCGAGGAGTGCTGCGGTCACGACGGCGCTCCCGGTTGGCCATCCCACAGGCTCGGGTCGTCGGGGTCGATGCCTGCACGTGCGAGCTCTCTGTCGATCCGCTCGTGTCGCCCTCTGTGGCCTCGTGAGCGCTGGTCGGCCATCGCTTCGTTCATGAGGTTCGCCAGCTGGCCCCAGGTCGCAGCCGCTCCGTCGCCCACGACCTTCCCTGCACCAGTGACCATGACGAAGTACGGGCTGACGGGAACGTTGTAGTCTTCCCACGCTTGGTTGGACATGAGTACCTGGTGTTCCTGCGGTGCGAGGCGTGCAACAGCGGCTTCGCTCTCGCGGTCTGGCCCCATGGTCACGATCACGAGACGCGTATCTTCGCCGGGAAGCTCGACTCCATCGGCGAAGGCTTCCCAGAACGCTGCGCATACGGAGCATCCACTGGACATGAACGCCAGCAAGGTCGCCTGAGGGCCGACCAGCGTGACCTTCCCCGCTCCCCCACCCGGGCGCACACCTGCGATGTCTACCGCTTCGATCTTCCCTGCCCTTGGCTTGGCCAGGCCTGTACGAACCCGTGGGACATCGTGGGAACGATGGCCGCCCCCTTCGCCGACACCGAGTTCGTGCAGGCCACGCAGGATCTCGGCGTGGCTCCGCAACAAGCCGATCACGAGCACGGCCAGGACGAGGATCACGAATCCTTCGAGGACGACGAGGATGGTCATCGCTGGTCAACTCCGATCATGGGTACCTGGGACATGGCGCACCACCGAGGCGAGATATCTCACCGGCTGTGGGGGAAGGGATCGCGTTCTGTTTCACGAGCAGGATCGGGGCCATGAGCGTGGCAGCCACCGGCACCACGGCGAGCGCGTCGGCAAAGCCCGTGCCGGTGACGATGAACGCAGAGCGGGCAGCAGCAGCCGGATACGCCGCCTTGCTGATCGCAGACGCCGTCGCATACCGGTTGGCGCCAGCGACGCGCATCACCGATCCAGCTAACGCACCGAGCTGTGACACGACCGCGTCCGAGACCGCCGCTGGACCGCCAACGACGATGATCTCGTCGGGTGCAAGCCTGGCAAGCTCGCTCCTGGTAGCCCCCGGTATCGATTCGGGCGTGACGAGGAGGATCGGAGAACCAGAGCCTGCAGCAACGGGGCCGACGGTGAGGCTGTCTGGGAAGTCGGTTCCTGTGGCAACATACACCCGGGACACGGCGCTGGGGTCGAAGTACTCCCTGCTCATTGCAGCGGCCGTGTCATAGCGCGTCCGGCCAGCGATGCGCCGTATGGAGGGAGCAAGGCCGGACAGGGCGTCGTACACGCCGCTCGACACCGCAGCAATGCCGCCAGCGACTACGATCTCGTCTGGTTCGAGGCGAGCAAGCTCGTCCCGCGTCACGGACGGCAACGACGACTGCTTCGTCAACAGGATCGGCGAGCCGTCACTTCCTGCGATGGGTCCAGCAGCCAGCGCATCGGGAAAGTTCTGTCCGCTGACGATGAACACCCGTGCGGTACGCGACGGGTCCGTGTTGAACGCAGCGCTCACCAACACAGCGGTCTCGTATCGGTTGTCTCCAGCGAGACGCTTGACAGGCCCCGTTGCGTCACAGAACTCAAGTTCGGATCTGACGTTGAACCCGACAACCGCAGTCCCTCCTGCGATCCAGAGATCGACGATGCCCGAGTCGTCGCTATGGAGACATGGGGCATCGTGGAATCGAGTCACGTTGTCTGTCAGCACCCTCTTGGTACACGTGGGATCGACCTCCCACGGTGGGGTACAGGTGACCACCCTGCACACGATGGGGCCAAGGCACGGCATCTGCTGGTTGCACTGCCCGTACCGGAAACGGATACAGCATGTCTTGCGGTTGTCGCAATCCTTGTTCGCACATTCACAGTTGCAGAACGAACACGTCGGACTGCACGTGCCCGATGGCCCACAACTGCATGTGCACGAGTCGCCGTGGCAGTCGATGTAGTAGCGCGGCTTCGCAACACCATCGACATCACAGAACCCCGAACCGTCGGCCTTCCACCAACCAGCGGTAACCGTTCCCGGTGGGCATGCGTTCGCCCCATATATGGTGCAGCAGAAAGCCGTATAGCTCTTGCAACACATGTCGCTGCAGTTGCAGCTCTGCCCCCGGCATGTGCAGATCGCTGCGTACGCCGATCCGGGCTTGAGGATGTAGCTCATCGGGGCAACGGTGAGGGCAGATCCGATGATGGCTGCCCTGCGGAACAAGCCACGCCTGCTCATCCCCGTGCCCATCTTCCGTGTGATCGCCTCGACCAGCTTGGTGCTCACGTCATCACCTCGGCCGTCGCGTGGGCAAGGCGTGTCAGATCTGTGAGCACCGAGATGAGCAGCCACGCGCCGACTGCAACGAAGAAGGCGTACGGCAATCCAAACGCTGGCTGGGATGACAGGACCTCGCTGGCACGTGGGACAGAGACGACTGCTGCGGCGATGCCGATGAGACCGGCCCCGATGTCGACAGCGATGTGGATCGCTCCTGGAGGCTCCTCTGTCGCCTGGCCGAAACAGCCGCACCCTGCGGTCGTGATGCCACGCATCATGAGCATCGCCACGAAGCCGGCGAACAGGAGATAGAGCACAGCCACAGACACAGCCACGGTGCGGCCACCGATGATGATACCTGCCGCACCTGCAGCGACCTCGGCCAGGGCAAAGCACCGGACAAGGAAGCTCGATGCCGCCAGACCTCCGGCGCGGGCAACATCAACGGTCGGACCAGGGCGAACGAGCTTCGCTATTCCAGCAGTGAGCAGAAGCACAGCAACGACATGGAACGGTCCGGTGACAATCGGCATGCTGGTTGGCCCACTCCAGAACGTAGCTACCTCGGCGGGCAGCACCCTAGCGCGCACTCGTGCAGCATGTCGACCATCGATCGGTCGTCAGCACCATCGTCACACAGTAGACGACCAGCAACTACGGTCTCTCCTACGAGCAAGCCGTATCAGGATGGCAGGAACACCGTATGCCCCACGACGCGTCCACAGAGAGAGCGCAGGAACAGGGCCGCACGACGGCAACACGAGACCCATGGCCCGAGAATGCCAAGATCGTTGCCATCGTCCTCGTCGTTGTCGGCCATTTCATCGGCCCACTGCGCAGTTCGTCGGCTGTTGCCCTCGCACTCTCGAACTTCATCTACTGGTTCCACATGCCCCTGTTCGTGATGCTCGCCGGGTGGTTCGCTGGCCGTATCTCAGCATCACCGGAGCGACTGAGGTCAACTTGGTGGAAGCTTCTTCTCCCGTACTTGCTGTTCGAAACGATCAACACAGGCATCCACGCCTCCATGAACGGCGTCGCCTTCAGGCCGAGCTACGACCTGCCCTCCTTCGGGATGTGGTTCCTCGTGTCCCTCGCGACATGGCGACTCGCGATACCGTGGGCTCGGAAGAACCATCTCGGAGTAGCGATCGCGGTGCTCGCGACACTGATCGTTGGCTATTTCGACACGGTCGGGCCTGCACTCTCCCTGTCACGATCGTTCTTCTTCTTCCCCGCGTTCCTCATCGGCGCGACCTACAGCTCGCAGCTCACGGACCTGCTCAAGCAGCGCCATGTTCGGATCGCTTCCATCGCAATCGTGTGCGGAGCCCTCGGAGCATCGCTCCTGGGATGGGAACCGGCGGCGCGTGCCTGGTTCCTCGGCTCCGCCGCCTACTCCGCTATCGATGTCTCGCCGCCCATGGCACCCGTGTGGCGTCTGATAGCGCTCACAACAGGAGTTGTTCTGGCGCTGTCTGCGCTGAGCATCGTCACGACACGACCAACCAGGCTGACGGCGCTCGGCCGGTACACCCTCTACGCGTATCTCCTCCACCTCCCTCTCCTTCGCATCGCGAAGAACCTCCAGGTCTTTCCTGCCTCGATCGACCCCGTACTCCTCTCGATCACCGTGCTGGCAGCGATCGCACTAGCGCTCATGCTGATGACGAAGCCTGTCCGTATCCTCACCGGCTGGCTCGTCGACCCGGCGACCGTACGCGACCGGCTCATCTCTTCTCCACTGCGCAGGGCTGCCTCGCCACGATAGGGCGCAGGGTGCGCACATACGCGCAGCGACCGCTACCGTATCGCACCACCGGACCGATCGAGAGGACGCATGGAGATAGCCGTCATCGGCGCTGGATACGTGGGTCTCGTGACCGCTGCTGGCCTCGCATCTATCGGCCACACGGTGCGTGTCGGTGAATCGGATGCCAAGAAGGTCGCTCTGCTCACCAGCGGAGGTGTCCCGCTGCACGAGGCTGGCCTCGAAGGGATGCTCACCAGCACCATGGCTGCCGAGAGACTCGCGTTCACCACGGACAACGACGAGGCGGTCACAGGTGCACAGATCGTCATGATCGCGCTGCCGACCCCCCCGGCCGCCGACGGTTCGGCCGACCTTTCCTGCATCGAGGGTGCCCTCCGAGGGTTCGCTTCAGCGCTGTCTGACGAGTGCATCGTCGTCACGAAGTCGACGGTGCCCGTTGGCTCAGCGGAACGGTTCTCGTCATTGCTCGCAGACCTTGGAGTGTCCGTCCCTGTGGTGTCGAACCCTGAGTTCCTCCGAGAGGGCTCCGCTGTTGAGGACTTCTTTCATCCGGACAGGATCGTCATCGGCACCACAGACGCGACAGCGGCACAGACGATGACCGACATGTACTCCGCCATCCAAGCACCTGTGATCGTGACCGACACGAGATCTGCGGAGATGATCAAGTACGCATCGAACGCATACCTCGCTACGCGGCTCACCTTTGCCAACACGCTCGCGAACCTATGCGAATACGTCGACGCCGATGTATCCGCAGTGCTCGATGGGGTCGGCGCAGACCGCCGCATCGGATCACATTTCCTCAAGCCGGGTCCCGGATACGGCGGCTCATGTTTTCCGAAGGACACACTCGCCCTGGTGTCTATCGCCCAGGAAGCCGGATACGATTTCGCATTGATGAAAGGGGTCATCGAAGCCAACGATGCCCAGATGGCACGCACTGTTGACAAGATCCTCGCCGCAACGAGTGGCATCGACCAGCCGCATGTTGCCCTACTGGGCCTCGCGTTCAAAGCAGGCACCGACGACACAAGGCACTCGCCTGCCGTGAGCATCGCAGAAGGAGTGCTCGCTGCGGGGCATACGGTCACCGCGTACGACCCCGCGGTCACCGATGCGCCCGTGCCGGGGATCTCGATCGCACAAAGCGCTATGGACGCTGTTGACGGCGCAGACGTGCTCGTCGTAGCCACTGAGTGGCCCGAGTTCGCAGCATTGGATCTCGACGCGGTATCTGGCGCGATGCGTGGCAACGCGGTGATCGATGCACGCAACCTGCTCGATCCTGATGTCGTTGCCAGCCTTGGAATGTCCTATTCCGGTATCGGAAGATGACCAGGAGAGCTACCTCGCGCCGAACCCTGAGATGACGGTCCAGATACTCGACCCGAGTATGTGGATGTCGAACCAGATCGAAGAGTGCTTCACGTAGTAGAGATCGTAGGTGAGCTTCTCAACAGCGTCAGCCACTCCGTCAGCGTACCCGTACTGAACCTGAGCCCAGCCTGTCACTCCGGGACGGATGAGATGCCTGCCCGCATAGAACGGGATCGACCTCGCGTAGCTGTCCACGAACACGGTACGCTCTGGGCGAGGGCCCACAAGCGAGAGATCGCCTTTGAGGACGTTCCACAATTGTGGGATCTCATCGAGACGCGTCATCCGCAGGAACCTACCGACGCGGGTGACGCGGGAATCGTCTCTCTTGGCGAACTGCGGGCCATCGGCCTCTGCATCCTCGACCATCGTGCGAAACTTGACGAGCGTGAACACGGCGCCGTTTCTCCCGACGCGTTCCTGGCGGTAGATGACGGGCCCGCTCGGTGAATCCATCTTCACGATGATCGCAACGATCCCTGCCAAAGCGGCCCATAGGGGGAGGGTGGCGACCACCGCCATCACATCGAGGATGCGCTTGACCGGTGCGAACTTGGAACGCTGCACAGGGCGCGATACCTCCCAGCCGCCGACGATGTGGACGAGGGGAACCCGGCCGGTGTGCTCCTCGTACACCTCCACCAACGGTCGAACCGCCTGACCTGAGATCGAAGCAGACGACACGTACTGCGCCATCTCCTCGGACAGCACCGCCTTGAGATCGACGACGATCGTCCCATCGTCGATGAGTGGGACGTCCACAGGATCACCGAGCGGGTCGACGATGGCGACGACCGAGGCGTGAGGGCTCTCAGCGAGGTTGTCCGCGAGGCTCTTCTCGTTCGTGATCACGACCATGGACTCCACCCAAGGCCTGCGGCGCTGAACGAAGCGATGTACCAGCGCAAGTGTCAGCCACAGGCCCGATGTTGTCAGGAGCCACTCGCGAGAAAAGTAGCTGCGTGATATGACCAGGCCGACAGCAGTGATGGCAAGCATCGTGCCCACGATGCCGAGAGCCCTTCCGTACGACGGGCGCGGGGCGGTGGTTCCCCATGACAGGTAGGAACCGTACATCGCAAGAGCAGCGCCCACACCGACGAGTACGACAGACGGCATCAACGAACCCTGTGGCGTCCGCACCAGCCACGGAGCCCAAACGCCGAAGACGCGTTGCGTCACGACGAGGATCGAGAACAGCAGTGCGAGCGTATCTGCCAACACGACCGTGCGAAGAAAACGTCTCCCCATGACAGGAAGGCTACCGTCTAGATACGTCTTCGACCACTATTGGAGCAACGATGGCATCTGTATTCACCAAGATCATCCGCGGCGACATCCCGGGGCACTTCATCTATCGCGACGACCAGTGTGCCGCTTTCTTGAGTATCGAGCCGCTCTCACCGGGGCACACGCTTGTCGTCCCCGTCGAGGAGGTCGACCACTGGATCGACCTCGACCCCGACCTCGCTGCCCACCTGATGCAGACAGCCCAAAGGGTCGGACGGGCCATCGACGCCGTGTACAGCCCCAAACGAGTGGGGATGATGATCGTCGGTGACGAGGTACCGCACGTGCATCTCCACGTCACGCCGATCGCATCGGCGCAGGACCTCGACTTCAGGAGCGCCGCCCCAGCATCAAACAGCGAACTCGAAGCGGTGGCGAACCTGCTGACGGACGCGCTCAGCTAGAGTCCGCCCATGGCACAAGCAACGTTCTCGCACACCGTCAACGTGGCCGTCTCGCCCCAGCAGGCATGGGACGCCCTCCAGGACCACGAGACATGGGCGCACATCGGCCCGGTTTCGAACGTCTCGAACCCGACGAACCGACCCGACGGCGTTCTCGAGTCCTTCGATTGGACGGCAGACCTCGGCGGCAAGGAGTACAACGGCAGGGCATGGACGACGGGGTATGACATGCTCGAACGCTACGACCTCACGATGGACAATGCAGAGATCGCCGGAGACATCGTTGCAACGGTCGAGCCGCTCGATGGCAGCTGCGATGTGACGATCCAGATCACGTTCCGCACGAAAGGGTTGCTTTCGGCCATGTTCTTTCCCGCCATCAAGGCCGCGCTCGCCAGCGGCTTCCCCCAACAGGTGGAGGATCTCGCCAAAGTCGTTGAAGCCAACGCTGAGGCAGCCTGTTCATGACGGTGCGAACACCTCTCGCCAGCGAGCAGGCAGGAGCTGGCTAGCCCTCTTCGTATGCTGCGTCTCGCAGGGACGCAGCGGTCTGGCGGGCCTCCTCGACGCCGCCCTCGGTGAGCTGGGCGCTATCGGTGAGCAGCGTGACATGGTTCTTGTAGATCTGGAGGAATCCCCCGTGGATTCCCGCTGCGGTCACCGTGCCATCGTGGTGGATCGTCACGGCGCCTGTTGCAAGAGCAGCCATCGTCGGCTCATGGTTCGCGAGGATGCCGATGTCGCCCTCGGTCGTGCGAGCGGTCAGCAGCTCGGCCTCACCAGACCAGATGACGGCCTCCGGTGTGACGATATCGACCTGGAACAGTGTTGCCATCAGACCTTCACCCCGAGCTCCTTGGCCTTCGCGATCGCCTGCTCTGCTCCACCGACCATGTAGAAGGCCTGCTCGGGAAGATGGTCGAGCTCGCCGTCGAGAATCGCCTTGAAGGATGCGATCGTCTCTTCGAGCGGCGTGAAGATGCCTGGCTGGCCCGTGAACTGCTCAGCCACGAACATCGGCTGACTCAGGAACCGCTGGATGCGACGGGCACGATTCACAACGAGCTTGTCCTCTTCGGAGAGCTCGTCCATGCCAAGGATCGCGATGATGTCCTGGAGGTCCTTGTAGCGCTGGAGGACGAGCTGGACGTCCGTTGCCACCTTGTAGTGGTTCTCTCCGACGATCTGCGGATCGAGGGCGCGGCTGTTCGAGTCGAGCGGATCGACAGCAGGGAAGATGCCGAGCGCCGTGAGCGGGCGGGAGAGCACCGTCGTCGCATCGAGGTGGGCGAACGCCGTATGGGGTGCAGGGTCGGTGATGTCGTCTGCAGGCACGTAGATGGCCTGGAGCGAGGTGATCGACCTGCCCTTGAGCGACGTGATCCGCTCCTGGAGCATCCCCATCTCCGACGACAGGGTCGGCTGGTATCCAACAGCTGAAGGCATGCGCCCCAACAGCGTGGACACCTCGGAGCCTGCCTGCGTGAAACGGAAGATGTTGTCGATGAACAACAGCACGTCCTGCTGCTGCACATCGCGGAAGTACTCAGCCATCGTCAGCGCCGACAATGCCACACGGAGACGCACGCCAGGAGGCTCGTCCATCTGGCCGAACACGAGCGCAGCCTTGTCGATGACGCCGGATTCCTTCATCTCCAGGAAAAGGTCGTTGCCCTCACGGGTACGTTCCCCGACGCCTGCGAACACGGACACACCACCATGCTGGGTCGCGACACGGTTGATCATCTCCTGGATGAGGACCGTCTTGCCGACACCCGCACCGCCGAACAGCCCGATCTTCCCGCCTTCGAGGTACGGGGAGATCAGGTCGATGACCTTGATGCCCGTCTCGAACACCTTCTTCTGCGGTTCGACGTCCTTGAACGCTGGCGGCTCCCTGTGGATCGGCCACGATTCGCCGGTGAACTCAAGGTCGGGATCGTCGAGGGCTCTACCCCACATGTTGAAGATGTGCCCGAGTGTCTGGTCGCCGACAGGGACCGAGATCGGTGCGCCCGTGTTGCGCACAACAGCGCCGCGGACGAGACCGTCCGTCGGAGCGAACGCTACGGCACGCACCGTGTCGTCACCAAGCTGCTGGGCAACCTCACAGATGAGTGTGCTCTTGACACCTGCTACCTCAAGATCTACCTCGATGGCGTAGTTGATCTCCGGCAGGGCGTCCGGCGGAAACTCGACGTCTATGACCGGGCCCGCAACCTTTACGATGCGACCGGAGGCGAGGGTTGACACGCTCATGTGATGCTCTCCGTCTCTCTCTTGATCTTTCACGCGTTGGACAGCGCTTCTGCGCCGCCAACGATCTCGCTGATTTCTGTTGTGATCTCTGCCTGGCGTGCCTGGTTCACCTCTCGGGTCAGCAGGCGGGTGAGTTCTTGTGCGTTCTCTGTTGCAGCTTTCATCGCTCTCCGCCGGGCGGCATGCTCGGACGCCGACGCATCGAGGAGCATGCCGAAGATCGTCCCCTCCAGGTACCTCGGGAGCAGCCGGGAAAGGATCTCCACCGGGGAAGGCTCATACGTGTAGCCACCGGTCTGTGCAGCATCCTCCACCTCGCCATCTGGCGGGGTGATCGGGAGCATGGCGAGCTGCAACGGCGTCTGTGTGAGCGCAGAGATGTACTCGGTCGTATACGCCTCAACGGCGTCGACCCGCTCCGTCGCGTACTCATCGAGCAGCGTGTTGGCTATCGCCCGAGCATCCGCGTACACGGGAGTGTCGGTGATATCGAGCCAGCTGTGGTCGATGACGTACTTGCGGTATCGGAAATAGGACAGCGCCTTGCCACCGATCGTGAAGACCTTCACGATCCTCCCTGCCGCTTCGTGGGCTGCGATAGCGTGCTCAGCCATCCTGATGACCGACGTGTTGTACCCACCGGCAAGGCCTCTGTCCGAAGTCACGACCAGCACGCCAACCGTAGAGACATCCCTGCGTTCGAGCAGCGGATGGGTCACTGATCCGCTTGACGAAGCGATGTTGCGGATCACTTCGTTCATCTTCTGCGTGTAGGGCTTTGCCTGGGCAACGCGCACCTGCGCCTTGCCGATGCGCGCCGTTGCGATGAGTTCCATCGCACGCGTGATCTTCATCGTCGACTCGACGCTTCGGATACGCCGACGAATCTGGCGGACTTCGGCTGATGCCACGGTGTACTAGGCCTCCTCGACCTGTGCGTCGTCTTCGGCTTCGCGCATGGACCTGGCGACCTCATCCTCCGACCGGCTCGCAGCAAGCGACTCGGCCGCGGAATGGCCGCTCGGGTTCCACACAGCCTTGAACGCATCGATCATGGCGACAAGCTCTTCTTCAGGGAGCTCCCCCGTATCGGCGATCGCTGACAGGACGGAACCGTACCGGCTGCGTGCGAACTCCCGGAGACCATCCTCGAACTCGGGGATGTCTGCAGGGTCCACGTCGTCCATGTGACCCTGCGTGACGGCGAAGATCACGACGACCTGCTCCTCGACAGGGATCGGATCGTACTGGCCCTGCTTGAGAACCTCGACGACCCTGCGGCCTCTGTCGAGTTGGGCGAGCGATGTCGCATCGAGCTCTGACCCGAACTCTGCGAACGCCTCCAGCTCACGGAACTGTGCAAGGTTGAGGCGCAACGGCCCTGCGACCTTGCGCATCGCCTTGACCTGGGCGGCGCCACCAACGCGAGACACCGAGATACCGGCGTTGATCGCTGGACGCACGCCAGAGAAGAACAGATCTGTCTCAAGGAAGATCTGGCCGTCCGTGATGGAGATCACGTTCGTCGGGATGTATGCAGACACATCGCCTGCCTTCGTCTCGATGATGGGAAGACCGGTGAGGGATCCGCCACCGAGCTCGTCTGACATACGCGCACAGCGCTCAAGCAGGCGACTGTGCAGGTAGAACACGTCGCCAGGGTACGCCTCACGGCCTGGTGGGCGGCGCAGCAGCAGCGATATCTCCCGGTAGGCGATTGCCTGCTTGGTAAGGTCGTCGAATATCACGAGGGCATCTTCGCCCTTGTACATCCAGTGCTGTCCAATGGCAGAACCTGCATACGGTGCGTACATCTGGAGAGCAGCAGAGTCGCCGGCTGAAGCGTTGACGACGACCGTGTACTCAAGAGCGCCTGCACGATC
>CAYLIR010000024.1:0-13419 GCA_964383515.1 uncultured Acidimicrobiaceae bacterium | reverse complement strand
GCAGGTGGCTCCCATTCTCATCGATCAGGCTTGTCGCCGATGCCCTGCGGACACCTGACGCTCCGGTGTGCTCCATCGATCTCACGGTTCGTCCTATCGAGCACACGGGGAACGATCAACATGTGATACCCCCATGCTGTGCCGATGGGTGCCGCGAGGCACGATGATGCTTGGTCATGGTTTCCTGAACACCATCCCATAGATATCGTCGTACGCCTCTTGGCGTACGACTTCGACGGTGCCGACGACGGCCATACCCATCTTGGGCTTGTCGATGTCGACTTGACCGAGCATCCGCATGCCGTTCTCGAGCTCGACGATGCCAAGTCCGAGTGTCGCTACCTCGTACTGAGGCGGCAGGTTGTAGACGGTCGTATAGGTCAGGAGCTTCCCCTTCTTGGGAAGCGGGACCGTATCGAACTCGAAGAAGTCGTTCTCACCGCACTCCTTGCAGACCATGCGGAACGGATAGTGCATCGCACCGCAGCGCTGGCACTTGTATGCGTAGATCTCCCGGTTCATCAGTCCTCCCTCACGAACGTGAGGCACACGACGTTGTTGCCGAAGCCGCCGAAGTTGCAGGTGAACCCTACCTTCGCGTCCTCAACTTGCCGAGTACCGCCGTCACCGCGTAGTTGCGTGACGATCTCCCATGCCTGGGCAACACCTGTTGCTCCGACCGGATGGCCGCGGCCCTTGAGGCCACCACCAACGTTGATGGGGATCTTCCCGCCAAGTGCCGTATCTCCCCGCTCGAGCGCGAGATGACCCTCGCCCTTGGGGAAGAACCCGACCTCTTCGCTCTCTGCGATCTCAAGGATCGTGAAGGCATCGTGGAGTTCGGCCACGTCGACATCCTCCGGCGTCAGACCTGCCATGGCGAACGCATCAGCAGCAGCCTTGCGAACAGCGAGCAGGTCTGTCGGTTCTTCACGCTCGTGAACAGCGTGCGTATCCGTTGCCTGGCCAACACCCGAGAGCCGGATCAGCGGCTTGCCAAGTGCGAGCGCCTTCTCTTTGGAAACGAGAACGACCGCAGCACCGCCGTCAGAAACGGGGCACGCGTCGAAGAACCGCAGTGGCTCTGCGACGTATGGGTTGTTCGTCATCGCCTCTGGCGAATCCAAGATGCCCTCCAGGGTGATCTCCTGCTGGAGGTGCGCCCATTCGTTGTGCAACGCTGCGTTCTGGTTCTTCACGCCGACCATGGCGAGGTGACGTTCCGTGACGCCGTACTTGTCCATGAAGAGGCGGGTGAACATCGCAGCATGCGCGGGAAGCGTCACGCCGTAGATGTACTCGGCGATGGGATGCGTGAGTGTCGAGACGAAGTCGGTCGCTTCGAGGCCATTGACCTCGCGCATCCGCTCGACGCCTGCGACAAGCACGACGTCTTCCATGCCAGACGCCACCGCCTGGAACCCTGCCTTGAGCGCGGACCCACCTGATGCCGGTCCGTTCTCTATCGCAGCAGCACCCGCCGGTGTGAGGCTCAAGCTGTCGACCACAGCGCTCGCAAGCGCCGTCTGGTGGTTGACCCTCGGAGCGCCCATATTCGCCACGTACACCTGATCAACTTCGGTCACACCGGCATCCTTGAGTGCCATCATCGACGCATAGGACGCGATCTCCGACAATGGGTACTCGAGCCGGGTGAACGTTGTGATGCCGATTCCGGCTACATATACGTCACGCATCCTGCGACGCCTCCTTGGCCTTCGCTTTGGCCTCTTCCATCGCCCAACGCTCGATCATGAGCGCAGATGCGGTCGGATCGTACATCGCTCGGGTAGCGGCAAGCGGGTCGAGTGCCGGTGTTGGCGGATCGGACGGCGGGAGGATCTTGTCCATCGCCTTGTCCAACAGCTCCGGTGGTACGGGGCGCCTGCCCACAACCAGCTTCTCACGCGCAGCATCGAACAGCTCACGGGTCAACGCCCACGACGGCACGCCACCAAGCTCGTGTGGGGTGTCGAACCGCTTCTCGAGCTTGTACTCGATCATCCACCTGCGGAAGCCGATGGGCGATTCAGCGACGACGAGTACCTCATCGTGGCCGAGCTCGTCGAAGTGGTACTCCATCTTCGCCGCAAAGGCGTGAGCTCCGACGCGTAGTCCGCGGCGCAGAGCGACCGTGTGCAGCGACATGCCGAGTTTCGGGTTCACCTGCCGACCGTTCACTACGGCAGCGAGCTCGCCGTCGATCTGGACCGCAAGGACATACTGGTCCTGGTAGCGGTGCCGATAGTGGGCAAGCAACTCCGAATAGAGCCTGGCTGCAACGACGTCGTAGTAGTCACGCTCGACGTGGATCAGCGGCTCCACGTGCTTCAAGATATCAGGGATCTCATCCCGATCGACCGGGCGAATCACAACAGCTTCGCCGCTGGCGAGCATCATGTACTTGGGCACATAGCGTGCCATAGGTGAATCCACCGGTCGTAGGATCTTCTCGAGGTCGACGGACATTCGTTCTCTACTCCTCCTGGGTTGCTTCAGTTTCCTGGCTTGTCGAAGACCGCCGTGGCGACCTTCTCTTGGGTGATCGGCATCGACGTGATGCGCACACCGAGAGCGTTGTACACGGCGTTGGCGATCGCGGGAGCCGCGCCGATCATCGTGTGTTCTCCGACACCGCGGGCACCGAACGGGCCATCTGGCTGCGGCACCTCGACGATGATCGGGATGATCTCGTCTGGGATATCGAACGCTGTCGGGATCTTGTAGTCGGTGAACGTCGGGTTGAGCATCTTGCCGCCCTCGTCGAAGCGCATGTCTTCATAGAGCACGGTTGCGAGCCCCTGCACGAGTCCGCCGGTGATCTGTCCCCTCACAAGATCCGGGTTGATCGCCCTGCCTGCGTCGACCGCCAGTGCTGCCTTGCGGACCCAGATACGGCCGGTCTCCTTGTCGATCTCGAGCACGATCCCGGTCGCCCCCACCGTGTAGTGCACGTTGGGATGTCCACCCTGTCCTGTCTCTGGATCACTGTTGGCATTCGTGAACTCCGGCATGAACTTGCCGCTCGCGATGATCGGGCCACCACGCCACGTGCCGTCATCGGTTTGGATGCCGTCGATGACGAACTCTCGCAGTGCCTTCGAGAACTCGGGGTCTGTGGTGCACTTGACGTGCTCGTCTTCGAGATACAACGAATCGTCCTCGTAGCCGTACGCCTGGTGGATCACCTCGAAGATCTTCTCTCTGGCTTCGACTGCTGCCTTCTGCACCGCGAGGCCGGAGCTCCAGGTGACATGGGACGCAACGGTCTGCCACTCGTACGGATTCCGGTCGGTGTCTGGGGTTTCGACACGGATCTTCCCGACGGGAACCGTCAAGACCTCACTTGCGATCTGTGCCATGACCGTCAGGTACCCCTGGCCAAGTTCCATGCCAGACACCGTGATGTTGATGCTGCCATCCTCGTTGAACTTGAGGAACGATGCTGACGACGAGTTCGGCGGCATGGCTGGTGCCTTCCAGAACAAGGAGATGCCCTTGCCGATGACCGTGTTCGGGTTGTCGGATTCCTCCTCGACGCCCCAATCGATCGCCGCTGCTGTCTTGTCGATCGCCTCAAGCAGGCCCGAAGGGTTCATCGCAGCGCCGTACGCGAGTTCGTCGCCTTCAACGATGGCGTTGCGCCTGCGAAAGTCGACCGGATCCATGCCGATGGCTTCAGCGATCCTATCCATGTGCGACTCGAGCCCGAAGTGGAACTCGGAGTAGCCGAAGCCACGATACGGCCCGCCCGGGGGCAGGTTCGTGTAGATGCACAGTGAGTCGTTGGTGATGTTCGGCACGCGGTACGGGCCTGTTGCCGACAGGCCTGCAGCGTTCACGACGTTGGCACCGTACTCGACGTAGGCGCCTGCATCCCAGTACAGCTTGTGTTGGACGGCCGTGATCTCGCCGTCGGATTTGACACCAACCTTGAGCTCGGCAACGACACCCTGGCGCTGATACGTGTTGTAGAACTCCTGCTCTCTGGTGAACCGCAGCTTCACTGGGCGGCCCTTCACCATCGTGGCCAACGCCGCACCGATGATCTCCATCGAGACGCCAGCCTTGCCGCCGAAACCGCCGCCGACGTATGGCGTGATCACACGCACGTCCTTGTGGGTGAACCCAAGCGGGGCGAGTGCCTCGGCAAAGAGATGCCGCTGCGTGTGCGGTGACTGCGACGCCGTCCACACGGTGAGCCTGTCGGCATAGTCGAGCTTGCTGACGGTGACGTGGGGTTCGATGGCACAGTGCGCGTACCGCGGCACGAAGTACGTGTCCTCGAGGATGTAGTCAGCCTCGGCGAACGCCTTCTCCGTATCTCCCTTGCGGATCTTGCGAGCATGGGCGATGTTCGTGCCCTTCTGGGGGAAGAACCAGGGGACGTGTGCGTACTCGTCGAGATCTGGGTGGATGAGACGGGCGCCGTCCTCGACCGCTTCACGAGGGTCGAGCAGCGGTTCAAGCACCTCGTACTCGACCTTGATCAGTTCGGCAGCCTGAACCGCTTCTCGATGGGTCCGTGCGACAACGGCAGCGACCTGCTCGCCGACGAACCGTACGTAGTCCTGGGCGAAGATGTAGCGATCTTCCATGTACATGCCGAACTTGTAGGGAAAGTCCTTTCCCACAGCGACCTTGACGACACCAGCTGCGGCCTCTGCTTCTGACGTGTCGATCGAGATGATCCTCGCATACGCGTGGGGGCTCTCGACTACGGCTGCATGGAGCAACCCCGGGCCGAAGTCGATGTCGTCGACGAACTCGGCTGCACCACTGATCTTGTCGAGGCCATCGATCCTGACTTCCGGCTTGCCGACCGCCTTCAGTTCGTCGTCTACGGTCTTCTCTTCGAACGGATAGTCCGTTTTCATTCGACACCTCCTTCACCGGCGGCGAGCACCGCATCGATGATCGGCTCGTAGCCCGTGCATCGGCAGAGGTTCCCTGCAAGGGCCTCCTGCACGTCGTGTCGTGTCGGGGTCGGGTTGTTCGTGAGCAGTTCACTGGCCGACATGACGATGCCTGGTGCACAGAAGCCGCACTGGAATGCGTTGTGCTCGAGGAACACGGTCTGGAGCTTGTTGAGGCCGTGGAAGCTGACGCCCTCTACGGTTGTGATCTCATGGCCAACCGCCTCAACTGCGAGGACCAGACAGCTACGCACCGACTGGCCGTCGATGAGCACGGTGCATGACCCACAGTCACCGCGTTCACACCCGATCTTGGGGCTCTTGACGCCGATCTTCTCCCTGAGGACATCGAGCAGCGTGTCCGCGGGCTCGACATCGATCGACCATTCCTCACCGTTGACTGTGATGTTCACATCCATTGTCATCCCCTCACACGAGCCGCGTCTTGTAGGCAGGTCCTGATCCAGCAAGTCTTTCCACCGCAGCGATGAGCCCACGCCCGAGCATCACTTCGGTCATCTTCGTGCGATACGCAGCAGTGGCACGAATGTCGGTGATCGGACTGATCTCGTCACTGACCATGGCAACCACCTCTTCGACCAGGTCCTCGTCGAGGTCCTTGCCGCGGAGGGTGTCTTCGATGCGCTGTGAACGGATCGGAGTCGGCGCAACAGCTCCGAAGGCGACCCGGTACTCGTTGCCCTCGTACACGACGATGCCTACGGCCGCCTGAGCAAGGTCCTCTCCGCCGTAGCGCATCAGCTTCACGTACGCGCCACCGTGTTTGCGGAGATCGATCGTCAGATGTGTGACGACTTCATCGTCAGCGCGGGCGGTCTTTCTGAGTCCCACGAACCAGTCGCCGATGTCGATGCTGCGCGCGCCGTTGGGGCCAACAAGGTGAACCGTGGTGTCAAGTGCCAACAACACAGGCCCTGCGTCACATGACGGGACGGCGGAGCAGATGTTGCCAACGACCGTTGCCCTATTGCGGATCCCCACCGATGCAACGGTGTCCGCCATCTCGGCGAGCAGCGGAACGTGCTGTGCGACGATGCCCGATTCGATCAGATCGGTGAACGTGACAAGGGAGCCGATGTGCAGCGTGTCGCCTTCGACCTTGAGGTCCCTGAGACCAGGCACGTCTTTGATGTCGACGACCATTTCGGGGGCGACGGCGTTGTCACGCAACCAAGCCACGAGGTCGGTGCCTCCGGCGAGCACGAGCGCGGAACCTTCATGCTCGGCAAGGAGGGCGGTCGCCTCGCTCAGTGTCGCGGGACGTCTGTACGCGAACTCATGACGAATGACCACAGGTACTCCTCCTTGTTGTGTGGAATCGTCTGTTTGTCTTCATTTCGCACCGCCAGCGAGGGCGTTGACACCCTCGATGAAGCACTCCATAGGTGCCTCGACGAGTCCGGCACCGACCATTCCCGTACCTGGCACCTTGCCTGCGACACCGGTGTTGATCTGGGGGAGCACACCGGTGCGGACGATGCGCGTTGCATCGATTCCCACGGGAGTTCCCCGGAACTCGAGCATCGGCACCTGGTACATAGGATGCTCTTTCATCGTGATCTCGTACATCGCAAGCGTCCGACGGACAGCACCTGCTGCGGTGCCGCCGACGAAGCCAACAATGGCAGGTGCAGCACCCATCGCGAACCCACCGAGACCGACCGTTTCGGTGATCGTCGAGTCACCGATGTCCGGGCTTGCATCCTCCTCGGTGAACGCACCGAGGTAGAGGCCGTCGACGGGCGGCGCAGGTGCGACGAACCATTCGTCACCGGTCCCAGAGATACGCACGCCGAAGTCAGTCCCATTGCGTGCCATCACCGTGACCAAGCTCGAATGTGGGACACCAGACGCAGCATCGGATCCGAGCTTGCCGGCCGCCATGACGAGGTTCAACATGAAGTGGTCGTTCCCGTTGATGAAGTCGTAGACGGCCTTGCGCTCACCGACTGGGGCATCGGATCCATCGATGAGGGCGCCTGCGATCTCCCTGAGGAAGAGCGAGGTCACGGCCCGGTTCCTGTTGTGTCCGTCGTCGCCCATCTGGAGCGCCTGGGCGATCAGCGACTGCAGATCGATGGGACCGGTAGCCGCGAGCACGGTCTTGAGTACGGGCCCGAGGACATTGCCCATCCAGTGAAGCCGCTCGATCGTGTCTGGGCCGAAAGCGCCGTAGCGCAGCACTTTGCCAAGACCCTCGTTGAGAGTGGAATACGACACGCCGGCACCTGCTCCATCATTGACGACCGCGATGGGCATCGATGGCGATGTGACACCAGCCATCGGCCCAACCGCGCCGTGATGGTGGCATGGGGAGAGTTCGATCTCTCCGGCGGCTGCACGCCGGGCTGCATCGTCAGGATCATCTGCAAGGCCTTCGTAGAGCATCGCTCCGATGATCGCTCCGCGCATCGGCCCGCTTGCCCTCTCCCACTCGATAGGAGGCCCTGCATGGAGGAAGGTGTGGTCTGTCATGTCTGGGAACACGTCGCGAGCCACGGAGATGTCCGATAGCTGTGGACGAACTCCGAGCATGCGGTCGATAGCGACCTCGTTGGCTTGGCGCATCCTGTCATCGGTGAACAGTGTGACGAGCGCATGCTCGGTGCCTGGCGCTGGCGGCCGCCAGTCGGCGCGGGCGACGGTCGATCCCTGTTGCTCTATGGACGCAGCGAGCATGTCTGTGCCCGCGGTTGCAACGGCCGGTTCAGTATCGAGAAGTTGCGTGAGATCGCTCATGCTGAAGTCCTTCCTGTTGCCAGGCGGGCCGCTTCCATCGCAGCCTCCGCATTCGACAGGTACACCGACGCACCTGCATCGTTGAACGCCCTCGCCTGTGCATCTCGCCCCTGAGGATCTCCCTTCGTGCCGCATAGGGACACGACCACGGCCACACCCTTGTCCGCGACCATCTTCACGATCGGAGCAAGTTCGGCGGCCGGATCCGAGTTGGATCCGTAGCCGAGGACGACATCCATCAAGACGACACCGACCGTGTCGTCGTGCGCTGTTGCAGCAAGGCGTTCCACTCTGACGGTCTGGTCGATCATCGGATGGGCCCTCCCCTGGGTGTACTCGTCGTCGCCGTAGTCGATGAAGGTGTGTCCCTCGTCCTCTTCCTTCGTGCCGATGTCACCGAGAAGGGGCATGGCGACATGGCGGGCCTCTGAACGCAGCGTGCCTCCAGAGAAAAGGCCGCGCACCGTTCCTGGCCGGTGCTCCCGACTCGGTGCATCCCAGTGTCCGTATGTGGGAGTTGGCTTGCCGAGTTTCTCGAGTACCTCTCCGGCTCCGTCCTCGAGCGTCTTCTCCCCCATGAAGGTGATCACGACAGGTTTCGATGCTTCGGCCGCAGCACGGCGCACCTTGTCGGCAACCTCGGCAGCAGGTGGTTTCGAGATGATGACGATCAGCTCCGTCTCAGGGTCAGCGTCCAGCGCGCCGAGTGCTTGGAGGGTGGAGATGGCGCCCACGTCGTCTGAGAGGTCGTGACTCCCCGTGCCGAGGGCGTGTCTGACGCCCACACCTGCATCATCGAGCAGGGCGCACATCTCCTGGATCCCTGTGCCTGAAGCGCCAACCATGCTGACAGGTCCTGGCTGTACAGCGTTGGCGAATCCCAATCCGAGGCCGTTCACGATGGTCGTACCGCAGTCCGGGCCCATGACGAGCAGGTCATGGTCACTGCCGTACTGCTTGAGGACGACCTCCTGTTCGATGGGGACGTTGTCTGAGAAGATCATGACGTGGAGGCCATCTTGGAGCGCTTCCATCGCCTCGACGAATGCGTGATTTCCCGGCACGGAGAGGAGCGCCACGTTCGCGTCGTTGAGCTTCGCGGCCCTGCCGATGCTCTTGGGGTCGGGTGCCTCGAGCCCGCCGCTGGGCGCTGTGGCGGGGGTGAGAGCGGCTTCGAGTGCGCGATGCGCGGCTTCGATGGCCTCCTCGGACTCCGCTCTGATCGCGAGCAAGAGATCGTTCGGCCCGATGCCTGCAACGGCATCCATGTCGAAGTTCATGTCGGCAAGCAAACTGAGATTGAGTTCGGTCGCCATGGCAACGAGCGCATCCGTGACACCGTCGACGTCCTGGATCGCCCTGCTCGCCTGCATGAGACGAACCGAATCGTGGTATTGGCCTCTGTGAACCTCGACCCGAGAGATCATGGTTTCCTCCATTCGGACAGAGAGTGAGTGGCAATGAGTGAACGAGCTCCAAGCACCATCCCTGCCGCGAGGGCAGGGCCGGAACTATGGCCGATTTCGAGTACGGCGCTGTGACTGCCAGGAACGTCGCCTCTCCCAGCGAAGGAGCGCAACAGTGCAGCGGCCGGGGCAGCGACTTCACCGCGTATGGCGTGCCGGACAAGCGCTGCTGAGAACGTGGTGGTGCGCTGTGACGCTATCGATATGATGGCTGGCGCCGCAGCATCGAGTATCTCAACGGACCGCCCAGCGCCTGCCGCCTCGCCGAGGACGCGAATCGTCGAGAACACACCACACAGGTAGTCGTCAGCTTCGGGCGTGAGCCCTGGCCCCTTGCCGATGAGCCGGGCTGAGGCGTCGGCGAGCATCGCCGCCGATCGCAAAGCGAGGGCATTCGCTATCGCATCGGCGGTGATACCTGGGACGGTCGCGGGAAGGTCCGCCGTTGCGTCGTCGACCGATTCGAGACAGACCGCTGCGAGAGAGGGGCGGGGATCCCACCATCGGACGATACCGAGCGACAAGCCCCCGACATCGATGCTGCCTGTACCGATACGTACCGGGGAACCATGCCCAATCGAGCGGAACTCCGAAGGGAACCCATCCCCGGCAAAAGCCACGCCGTTGGGGAGCCTGGGCGCGCCATTGGCGGTTGCGACAACTACCTGGTCGTCGACGAGAATCCAGATCGCATGGCTTGACGTGCCCAGAACCGACCCCGAACGTGCTGTTCCCGCAAGTACCTCACGAATCGCCGTGCTTGCCACTGCCGGCACCCGCAAGGGTGCCGGCGCAGGCATCAGATCGGCGACTCGTGAGGTCACGCTGTTCAGCTGAGGTCGACGATCGCAGCAACAGGCCCGCCACCGGACGGCCCCTGGTGGATGGCTGCCACCGAGACGAACACGGCTGGGTCATCGACGGCGCATGCAACGACACCGCCAACGGCAGCTTTGATGTGCCTGTGGTGGTGGACGTCGGAGTCATCGAGCGCCACCTGGCGACGGCCGCGGAGCCGGGATGTCGGGTCTGCTTCGCACTTGACGAAGACGTTGACGAGCTTGCCGTCAAGGTCTTCTGACCGGGCACATTCAGGGAGGTCGAGACCTGCAGAGCGGATGGCTCTGTAGACGCCTTCGACATCGAGCGCGTCGTTCATGACGTCGTGGCCGATGCGGTACTTGCCGCCTGCACCCTTGACGTTGCCAACGACGACGGTCTGGGCACGGTCGAGTTCGACACCCGACGAACATGAGGCAACGGAGGAATACAGGCTCAAGTCGTGACCGATCTGAGCTTCTGTTGGCATGTCGATCTCACCGAGCGCGTAGGCAATGCCGAGGCCGGATGTTCCGTTCGATATGTTCATCGACTCGAGCGGGTCTTCCGTGTAGACGGTCTTGCCACGCGACTTGGCATCGTTGATCGTGTCCATGACCAGCAGCGGGGTCTTGGTCTGCACATAGTGCACGTCTGCAGGATCTTCGATCCCGGCGGCCTTCATCGCCCTGTGGACGCCCTCAGCGACCTTACGGACCATTTCTGGACGGCCGATGTCCTCGGGGAGGATCACATCACTCATCGCATATCCGACAGCAAGACGGGGCTCGTCAGAGGCGTCTCCCTCGTCTTGCACGTTCGCGAAGATGGTGGCATGCGGGCAGAGAATGCCGTCGGTGCCACCCGACCACACCATGGGAATGTCGTCAACCTCGTCCTTCGACCTTGTGCCCTTGTCCATGAGCACCTTCCGGAACGCCTGATCCGCCAGGATCCTCGTGAAGTCGTTCACCCCGCCGTTGCCTTCGGTCTTGCCGATAACGGCGATGACACCGTCTGCGTCGAACACTCCCTCATCGATCAATGCGGCTAGCCCCGATGCGTCGCTGACACTCTCAAGAACAACCTTGCGTACCTCAACAGCCATGAATGCGCCTCCTGTAGCGACCGGCTCACACTTACCGACATCATACGGGATAACCCTTAGGCCGGCATTAGCATAATCTCACATGTTGCACGCTGATTCACCGGCAGATATAGACAAGCACGAGGCGTTGACAGTCCGCGACGTGCTCGCCACGTCCAGCTTCGCTGGGACACAGGTGCTTGCGGGCGCCTCAGGCCTCGACAGGACGCTTTCCTCAATCAACGTGATGGAGAACCCGACCATCCTCCCCTGGGTGAAGAGCCATGAACTGCTCATCACCGTGGGGTACGCGCTTGTCGAAGAGCAACAAGATCTCGCCACGCTCATCGAAGCGCTCGCCGCCCTCGATCTTGCGGGTTTCGGACTCAAGCTCGGGCCCTTCATCGACGAGGTGGGAGAGGCGGCCCTGGCGGCAGCCGATCGACTGGGGTTCCCGATCCTGTCGCTCCCAACCGCCGTGTCGTTCGACGACCTTATCGCAGACATCTATCGCGCACGCGACTCGCTGCTCTTGGGTGGGCGCCACCGCAAGAGTGACCGAGAGCAGCGGCTGATGAAAGTGGCGCTCGACGGCGGGGGTCCTGCAGATGTGGCGGAACACCTTGCGGTGCTTGCCAACTGCGAGGTTCTCGTTCTTGGCCCTGACAACGATGTCATGGCCCATCACGCTGCCCAAGGAGTGCCGCTCAGCAGCGAAGACGCAGCCGTGACGACGAGCCGCCTTGAGGAAGCGGTCACAGCACCGATCGTCTTCGGGTCGACGTACGTGGGAAGGCTGTATGTGTTCCCGACGCTCGAACGTCCCGAGGACTTCTTCCCTGGCCTCGTGCCGACATGCGCCCAGATCATGGCGCTGTCTGCATCCCGAGAGATCGCTGCGGCCTCCGTCGATCGGCAGTTCCGTTCCGAGTTCCTTGAGCGAGTCCTGCGCAACCGCCTCGACGACAGGGAAGTGAGCCGCCGATGCCAGGCACTCGATTGGGTCATCGAGTATCCGGCAGCCATCGTGAGCTTGTCACCTGAGATCCTCGATGCCACACCGTATGTGGAGCGTGTACGAGATGCCCTCGGATGGGCGCTGCGGGCCCGAAATCTCAAAGCCCCCCACGCGATCATCAACGGTGATGTCGTGGCGATAGTCGGAAGCAGCCCATCCGATCCCGATCCTGTGGCAGCGGCTGTCGATGCTGCGAACGAGGTGATCGCGCGGTCAGCGCCTGGCGCGTGGTCCGCTGGCGTCTCAGAACAGGCCCTCATCCCGGAAGGACTCGAACGCGCCTGGAGCCAGGCACAGATAGCGACCAAGGTGAACCGCATCGTTGGGGGGCAGGGCACCGTAGGCAAGTTCGCAGATCTCGGTATCTATCGCCTCCTTGCAGAGGTCGATCCCGCCCTGCTCCAGGACTTCGCCAAGGAAGCCCTCGGCGAACTGTACGAACCGTCAGGCGACAAGGCCGAACTGCGCCGAACGCTCTCGGTGCTCCTCGACTCGAACCTCAACGTCGCAAGCACTGCCAGGACGCTGTACTACCACTACAACACGATCCGCTCCCGGGTGACCAAGCTCGAAACGATGCTCGGCCCGTTCCTCACCGACCCGAACCGACGGCTTGAGCTCCACGTTGCCCTCCTCATCGCGAACATGGCATCTGAAGCCGACACACTCCTAGCTCCGCCCACTCAGGGGATCGTCTGACGGAGCAGTTGTCGGGCCATCGCTGCGTCGTGGCGATGGGCAATGGGCGATGGGCGATGGGCGATGGCAAAGTCGCCGCTGCTGGGTCGTGCATCGGCTCGGGGTGAGACCCCCGGGTGAACCAATCCCCCACCACGAGGGCGTCCTCGCGCTTGCAAGCACCGCAGCCACATGGCCCGTCTGAACAACCGGGGCTAGCTGGACAAGGATCCTCCAACCCGCCGTCACGGATCGTGCATACAGCGACGATCGGAACGCTGGGGAAGAAGACCCGAAACAACGAGACCCCCTGCAACGCAGAGGGTCTCATGTGGTGGAGGTGAGGGGATTTGAACCCCTGGCCCCTACGTTGCGAACGTAGTGCTCTGCCGGACTGAGCTACACCCCCGGACGGGGCGCAAGTGTATCAGGCACGGGACCGCACCGGCAGTGCGATCAGGACCACTCCACCTCGAACCCGACACGCGCCGGGTGAGCGTGACCGTTGACGCACGTCACGACATCGGTCGTGGTCGTCTCGAAGGGATCCTTCTCGACGGTGAACTTCGGTTTGCCGTCGCCGGCTCCCGAACCCGTCACGTGATGAATCGTCTCCACGGTGCGGACGAAACGGATATCGGGTGATCCGCAGACCGGGCACTCGGGTGCGGCCAT
>CAYLIR010000023.1:0-13444 GCA_964383515.1 uncultured Acidimicrobiaceae bacterium | reverse complement strand
CTGATGCTGTTCTCCGGTTCTGCGAACCCGGAACTCGCTGACGAAGTAGCGACGCTCCTCGACGTGGAGCTCGGTCGCGTTGAACGCGGACGTTTCGCCGACGGCGAGATATACATACGGTACGTCGACTCGGTCCGGGGAGCGGACTGTTTCGTGATCCAGAGCCATTCGATGCCGCTGAACGAGCATATCATGGAGCAGCTCATCATGATCGATGCGCTCAAGCGCGCATCGGCGAAACGAATCACCGCCGTGGTTCCCTTCTACGGGTACGCTCGCCAGGACAAGAAGAGCAGGCCGCGTGAACCGATCACCGCGAGGTTGATGGGCGACCTCTTCCTCGCAGCGGGTGCGGACAGGATCGCATCGGTCGATCTGCACACAGGGCAGATCCAGGGTTTCGTGAACACGCCGTTCGACTCGCTCACCGCTGCCCCGCTCTTCGAGGACTACCTGGCGAAGCGTCTCGACGGGCCGACCACGATCGTGTCTCCTGACTCTGGTGGTGTGAAGCGTGCCACCAAGTTCGCTCATCATCTCGATGCAGAAGTCGCTTTCGTCTACAAGCGGCGCCGGGCGGATCTACGCAACGAGGTGCGTGCCGAGTGGGTCGTCGGTGACGTGGCGAACCGGCACTGTGTGATCGTGGACGACATCATCGACACGGCAGGTACCGTGGTTGCGTCTGCGGATCTCCTCGTCGAGCGCGGTGCTCTCTCCGTCATGGTGATCGCCACCCACGGTGTCCTCTCCGGCCCAGCCGTCGAGCGGCTCTCCAAGGCGCCGTTCCGTGAGATCGTTATCACGAACACGTTGCCGGTCCGCCCAGAGGCCGCGGCGCTGGCCAACCTCACCGTGCTCTCGGTTGCCCCGATCGTGTCGGGAACGATCGATGCGATATTCAACGACCAGTCCGTCAGTGAGATCTTCAAAGGTGAGAACACCTGACCGGTGCACCTATGTCGACGATCGAGGTGACCCCCCAACAGATCGCTACCAGGGTGGCGATCGGCTTCACCGGATTCCGGCGTAGGTTCCAGTCGATTTCGCGACGTGCGACGGCTCGATTCGAGAGCAGGGACTGGGCTTCGTTGCATCGAGACGTGCTCGACCGTATCGACGCGTACGGGATTGCGGTCGACGCCACTATCGAGGCGCTCGTGCACGACGGATACGATCGCAGCGCCACGAGCGCATGGTCCGCAGCCAGGGACATCTTCAGACAAGAGCACCTCAACGACCCGTTCAGGCCCGTTGCTGAGACGTTCTTCAACTCGGTCACCCGCAAGCTGTTCAGAACCGAGGGTGTCGATGCAACCCTGGAGTTCCTCGATCCAGGGCCCGAGGTCGACGTGGGTACCTCTGGCGTGTTCACCCGGGTGTACGAACCGACAGCTATCCGGCCGCTCGTAGCCGACCTCTTGCGTGACTGCCGGTTCCATGCTTCATGGGCCGACCTCAACAAGGACCTCGACGCTGCAGTCGCTCACTTCCCTGAGGTGCCGCGCCGCGTCGACGTCATCGACAGGTTGTTCTTTCGCGGCAAAGGGGCGTATCTGGTCGGGTCGATGGAGCTCGCAAGCGGCACCGTTCCCTTCGCCCTGGCGATCCGGCACAAGCGCGGTGGTCTCGTGCTCGCAGCGGTGCTCATCGGCGAGGCAGACGTGTCGATCCTCTTCTCGTACACGCGATCCGCGTTCCTCATCTCCGTCGACCGGCCAGAGCGTCTCGTTCGGCTCCTGAGCAACCTGCTTCCCCACAGAAAGCGATCTGAGCTGTACGCATCGCTTGGGTTCCGCAAGCACGCGAAGACGGAGCGATACCGGGATCTCGCCAACTACCTGGCGAACTCCGATGACAAGTTCGTTCCCGCACCGGGCATCCCCGGGCTCGTGATGATCGTGTTCACGCTGCCAGGTTTCGACGTCGTGTTCAAGGTGGTGCGCGATCGGTTCCCTCCGCAAAAGAGCGTCACTCCACACGATGTTGCGCTGCGCTACCGCATCGTGGCACGCCACGACAGAGGAGGGAGGCTCGTGGAAGCGCAACGGTTCGTCGATCTGCGCCTCCCCGCGTCGCGGTTCGGATCAGACCTGCTCGAGGAGCTGGCTCGAGACGCGTCCAGGAACGTGACGATCGACGGCGACGATGTCACGTTCAAGACGGTCTACGTCGAGCGGAGGGTGACCCCGCTCGACCTGTATCTGCGCCACGCCGCTGATGCTGACGCCGAGCGGGCGATCGTCGACTACGGGGCGGCCATCAAGAACCTCGCTGCTTCGAACATCTTTCCCGGGGACATGCTCTTGAAGAACTTCGGTGTTTCGAGCAGGGGCCGTGTGGTGTTCTACGACTACGACGAGATATGCAAGATCACCGATTGCAAGTTCCGGCGGTTTCCTGTCTCGGACAACCCGTACGACGACATGGCAGACACGCCCATGTACGGTGTTGGCCCGAACGACATCTTTCCCGAAGAGTTGCCGCGGTTTCTCGGTCTCACCCCCGAGCTGCGCGCCGTGTTCAATAGGCATCATGCCGACCTGTTCGATGTCGAATTCTGGCAGGCCGTCCAGAACCGCATCGAATCGGGAGAGGTGATCGAGATCCTGCCGTACCGGAAGTCGCGATCGCTCATGTGACGATCGGCGCACCCTGGATGGCAGCGACAATCAGACGCCGGGAGGCTGAGGATCATGAAGACAACCACGTTCCGTATCGAAACAGGCGAGGCGAAGACCATCGTTGACATCACCCCAGAGGTGGCGTCGTTCGTAGTTGGGGAGGGGAACGGGCTGGTCAACGTGTTCGTACCTCATGCAACGGCCGGGCTGGCGATACTCGAAACCGGAGCGGGATCAGATACAGACCTCTTGGATGCCATCGACAGGATCCTTCCTCCAGACGACCGCCTCTACCGCCACCGCCACGGCTCGGATGGGCATGGTGCAGACCACGTGCTCCCCGCCTGGATCGCTCCTTCGATCGTCGTCCCGGTCATCGACGGGCGCCTCGGCCTCGGCACATGGCAGTCGATCGTCCTCGTCGATCCGAACCGCGACAACCCGGTGCGAACCGTGCGCGTCTCGCTGATACGGTCCGCGGAGGCGCGATAGCGCTTGAGGTCCCATACATCCCTGCTCTGAGCGTTTCGCCCGACCTTGGCATAGACTCGGGGCGCATCTTGTAACGATTTCGTGGAGAACCCCCATGCAGCAGGAAACATTGCGCGCAGCAGTGCGTACTACCCAAGGGAGCAGGGCATCCCGCAGGCTCAGGAAGCAAGGGCGCGTCCCTGCTGTTGTGTACGGAACGAACACGGATACCCGTGCTGTGCACGTCGAGAGTCGCGAACTGTATGGAGTTCTGCGCACCGAGGCCGGTCTCAACGCGATCATCGAACTCGACATCGAGGGTTCCAAGCTCCTTGCCATCGCTCGTGAGATCCAGCGCGACCCCATCCGTGGGGACATCGCCCACCTCGATTTCATCGAGGTCAGACTCGATACCGAGATCGACGCTGAGGTCGGCATCGACTACCTCGGTGTCCCTGAGGGCGTGAAGAACTCCGGCGGCATCGTTGAGACGATCGAGGCATCGATCATGATCTCCGCCCTGCCGAACGCCATTCCGTCGATCATCGAAGTAGACATCGAGCATCTCGAACTCCACGACACACTCAAGGTCGCGGATCTGCCAGAGATCGAAGGCGTCACCTACGCACTGGAACCGGACCATCCGCTGCTCACCGTCGTGCTGCCTGCAGCTGAGATCGAGCCTGAGGTCGAGGAACTCGAAGGCGAGGAACTCGAAGGTGAAGAGGGCGATGAAGCCACACCTGAAGAGGGCGATGAGGCCACATCTGAAGAGGGCGAACGCTGATCGAGAGCGTTCCTGCCAAGCTCATCGTCGGACTCAGGAACCCTGGGTCGAGGTACACAGGTACGCGCCACAATGTGGGCGGCGACGCTGTGGCGCTCTTCGTCGAGGACCACGGCGCGTCGTTGAAACGGGCACGTCAAGGCATCCGTGCCGAGGTCGCAGAGATGGCGATCGACGGCCAGCGCGTCATCGCAGCGCTTCCGATCACGTTCATGAACGAGTCCGGTCAGGCCATCGCCCCGATCGTGCGGTACTACGGCATTGCACTGGCTGATCTGCTCGTCGTCCACGACGATATCGATCTCCCGTTCGCGAAGCTGAAGATGCAATGGGACGGTGGACACGGAGGGCACAACGGTGTCCGCTCTGCGGTACGATCCTTGAAGACCCCCGACTTCTGGCGTCTCAAGATCGGTATCGGGAGACCGCCGGGCCGGATGGATCCGGCGGACTACGTGCTCGGCCGTTTTCGGTGTGCAGAAAAGGACGAGATCGCTGTGACGGTGCAGCGTGCCGTTGATGTCATCGGCCGGTTCATTTCATCTGGGGGCGAGGTTGCGCGACAATCTGCTGGAGAGATGAACGGCTGAGGAAACGGATCATGGGCACATACGTTGGAGCGATCGACCAGGGAACGACGAGCACGCGGTTCGTGATCGTCGACGAGGCAGGAGCATTCATCGCCGCCTCCCAGCAGGAACACGACCAGATCCTGCCGAAACCTGGATGGGTCGAACACGATGCCAGCCAGATATGGGAGATCACACAGGTCGTCATAGCGGATGCCCTTGCACAGGCCGGTCTCGCCCCAAGCGACCTTCGCGGGATAGGGATCACCAACCAGCGCGAGACCACGGTCCTCTGGGACAAACGGACCGGCGAGCCGGTGGCGAATGCCATCGTGTGGCAGGACACACGTACCGCGGATCTCGTGAGCAGCCTCATAGACGCCCACGGATCGGCATGGTTCCAGGAACGCACGGGCCTGCCGCCAGCGACCTACTTCGCCGGGCCGAAGGCTCGTTGGCTGTTCGACAGTGACTCTGGCATCGGTGAGCTCGCCCGTTCGGGGAATCTCGCCTTCGGCACGATCGATTCCTGGCTCGCATGGAAGCTCACGGGACGTCATGTGACCGATGTGACGAACGCCAGCCGCACGATGCTCATGAACATCGAGACGTGTTCGTGGGACGCAGATCTCTGCGACACGATCGGCGTCCCGCATTCCGTGCTGCCCGAGATCGTTCCGTCGATAGGCCGCATCGGGGCGTGCACGGGGGTGCTCGCAGGAACAGATCTGATGGCGATTCTCGGTGATCAGCAATCCGCTCTCTTCGGCCAGGCGGCGTTCGGCAGTGGCGGAACCAAAGCGACGTATGGAACCGGTGCCTTCCTGCTTACGAACACAGGGCCCCACATCGTCCGATCCACGGCGGGACTGCTGACCACGCTTGCGTACCAGATCGAGGGAGAAGAACCGATGTACGCGCTCGAGGGTGCGGTCGCCGTTGCCGGATCTGCCGTGCAGTGGCTGCGCGACAACCTCGAGATGATCGCATCAGCTCCGGACATCGAGGCGGTTGCTCGTTCCGTCCCCGACAACGGCGACGTGTACTTCGTGCCTGCATTCTCCGGCTTGTTCGCGCCGCACTGGCGCGATGACGCACGCGGTGTGATCGCAGGGCTCACGCGGTTCTCGAACAGGGGCCACTTCGCCCGTGCGGTCCTCGAGGCGACCGCTTATCAGACGCGGGACCTGATCGCTGCGATGGAGCAGGACACGAAAGACGAACGCACCGAGCTGCGCGTCGACGGCGGGATGGTCGGCAACAGGCTGCTGATGCAGATCATGGCGGACATCCTCCAGATCGACGTCGTCCTTCCCGCGAACACCGAGACGACGGTCCTCGGCGCCGCATACGGCGCAGGGCTTGCAGCAGGCGTGTGGCCATCGACAGATGCGATCGCAGCCCACTGGAGCGAAGCGGCGAGGTTCAAGCCCGCTATCACGAACGAAGCACGCGACATCCTCGTCGCAGGGTGGGAGAAGGCGCTGCAACGATCCCTCGGTTGGGTCACGGGCTGAGCTCCGGCGCAGCCACACAGCCACCGATAGGCTGACGAACGATGTCGATACCGAACATGCTCGCGCTGATTCGCCTCATGCTGACCCCTGTTGCGATGGCGCTGATCCTCGCATCTCCTGGGAACCGGTCGGTGTCGATCATCGGAACGGTCGTCTTCGCCGTTGCAGCCACCACCGATTTCCTCGACGGCTACCTTGCCCGTCGCTGGCGTATCACCACGACACTTGGTGCGTTCCTCGACACGGTCGCAGACAAGATCCTCGTTGCGGGCGGATTGGTGGCGCTCGTTGCCGTCGGCTACACGAATATCTGGTTCGCGTTTGTCATCATCGGACGGGAGATCGCGATGATGGGTCTGCGTTCCATAGCCGCGCTCGACCACGGGACCGTCCCTCCGTCGGTATGGGGAAAGTGGAAGGCGACGATGCAGTTCGTCGCCGTTTCGTTCGCGATCTTGCATCTTGATGTCATGATCGGGCCATGGAGATTGGATGAATGGCTGATGGCGATCGCGGTCGTCTTCACGCTCATCTCTGCTGGTGACTACTTCTCACGGTTCCGTTCTGTGTTCTCACCGCGCGACAAAGCCGATCGATGACCCCGTCTCAGACTGCGTTCCTCACCGGTGGGAGCGGTCTCGTAGGTGGGCACCTCCTTGAGCGTCTCGTCGCATCGGGATGGAAGGTGGACGCACTCGTTCGGTCTCGGGCAGCCGCCATCGCCGTGGAAGCACGCGGTGGCGTGCCGGTGGCAGGGGATCTCCTCGACATCGGGGGCCTCTCGGACCGTATCGGCGCGGCGACAACGGTGTTCCATGTCGCGGGCATCAACGCAACCTGCGCGTATGACGCGGCATCGATGGATCGTATCAACATCGAGGGAACTCGTTCTGTGGTCGTGGCAGCGGCACAGGCAGGGGTGCGACGTATCGTGTATACGTCGTCTGCCGCGACGATCGGTGAGTCGGCGGGGACGGTTGGAACTGAGCAGACGCTGCATACAGGAACGTTCTTGTCTCCGTATGCACGATCGAAGTACTTGGCAGAAGTTGCTGCGTTCCGCGAAGCCGACAACTGGGGCGTTGACCTTGTCTCGGTGAATCCTTCGTCTGTCCAAGGTCCTGGGCGGGCAACAGGATCCGCGGAGATCCTCATCCGGATCCTTGGGGCCAAACGCCCGGTTCTCGTCGATGCGAACATCTCCATCGTGGACATCGAGGATTGCACGGAGGGGCACATCGCAGCGGCGGCTCATGGGCTGCCAGGATCACGGTACCTGCTGTCTGCAGAGCCGATCACTGTGGCGGATGCTGTTGCGGTCGCGTCTAGCGCCATCGGTCGCCATCTCAAGCCGAGATGGGTTCCTTCAGGCATTGTCAGGGCGGTGGGGATGCCGCTTGCATGGGCAGCCCACATGGTCAAGCCTGATGCTGGCATCTGTCCATCGCTTGTTCGTACGTTGCTCCACGGCCACCAGTTCGACACGTCGAAAGCACGCAGCGAACTCGGTGTGGTTTTCCGTCCAGCGCAGGACACGCTCGGTGCAACGGCACGCTGGCTTGTCGACGAAGGGTACGTCGAGGGTATGGACGCGTAGTCGGCGACCTGCCCCGAGAGCGGTAGTACGCTGCGTCGGTGGTGCAGGCACCTCTTTCATCGCTCGTGCAACGGTGGCGGCGCGATCTTGACCCCCCAGTGCCCGGTCGAGTCGTCGTGCCACCGAGCGCACGCGCCATCGTCCTCGCGGGCATGGCGTCGACGGCAGCCCGACCGGTCCTCGCGATCGTCGCAGGCGAACGCGAAGCCGAAGACCTCGTCCAAGACGTTGCGCTCTTTACCGCGAACGTTGCACATCTCCCTGCATGGGAGACACTGCCGTTCGAACACGTATCACCGAACCTTGCCACCATGGCGGCGCGTGTCGAGGCGCGGTACCGGCTCCGATCCGAAGGTGCGTTCGTCATCGTCGCTTCGACGCGGGCGATCATCCAGCGTGTCTCACCAACGACAGTTGAACCGGTCGTGTTCGAAACGGGAGCGACCTACGACCTCAATGGAACGGCCGAGCTCCTCATCGAGTTCGGCTATACCCGCGCGGACAGGGTCGAAGCACGGGGAGACATGGCTGTGCGCGGCGGGATCATCGACGTGTTCCCCCCGAACGCCGACGAGCCGATCCGTCTCGACTTCTGGGGCGACACGCTCGACGAACTGCGTTCCTTCTCGCCGACAACGCAGCGGTCTCAGGCTCGCCTCGATCGGGTCGCGGTGTTCCCTGCGCGTGAGGTGCTCCTCGATGGACGCATCAGATCCCAGGCAGAGCGCCTCCGAGACGAAGCATCGTGGGCATCAGAGCGGTGGGACAGGATGGCCGAAGGCGTGACCTTCCAGGGCATGGAATCGTGGTTGCCGTGGTTCGCCGCACCGAGCACGGCTCTCGATGAGTCGGTCGGGCCGATCGTCGTGTTCGACCCACAACGATGCGCGGGTAGGGCACTCGAGCTGATCAGCGAAGAGCAAGATCTCGCCGAAGCCCTTGCAGACACATGGGGGAGTGGCGGCCCAGAACCAGCCCAGCATCCGCCGCTGTACCTGCCACTCGACCTGGCGTCGGTGTCTGAGCGGATCGTCGAAGCGCCGCCGTCGCCAGCAACTCCTGACGACGAAGGGTATACCGTGCGCACACTCGATGCCGTAGCGGGCGATCCAGGATCTGTCGCGGCAGCGATCAATCTGTGGAAGTCACGTTCGGTGGACATCGTCGTTGCCATGGATGGCATGGCGGCGGCGCGGCGGGTCGCGTCGGTGCTCGCCGAGCATGGAGCCGACCTTCCCGTTGTCGAGACGCTCGAAGCGCAGACAGCAGCCGTGACCGCGATCGGTATCCACGATGGCTTCGTGTTGCCCGAACTCGGCTTCGGCGTCGTCGGTGAACGCGAGGTCGCTGGGCGGAGAAGATCGCACCGAACAGCAGGGCGAGGGACGCGCAAGCAGGTCGGAGACGCCTACCGCGATCTCAACCCCGGTGATTTCGTCGTTCACCATCATCATGGCATAGGCCGGTTCGCTGGACTGGTCCACAGGGAGATGTCCGGTGTCGAACGTGACTATCTCCTCGTCGAGTACGCCGGGGAGGACAAGCTGTACGTGCCGACGGACCAATTGGCCGCGGTGACGAGATACACGGGAGGCGAATCGCCACGGCTCTCCCGTATGGGGGGTGGGGATTGGAGCCAGACGAAGGATCGCGTCCGGAAGGAGGTGGCGGTCGTCGCGGATCGGGTCGTTGCGCTGCATCGCAAGCGAGCTGCGGCCTCAGGGAACGCTTTCGCCCCCGACACGCCGTGGCAGCGAGAGTTCGAAGCGGCCTTTCCGTACGAGGAGACACCCGACCAGCTCGTTGCCATAGCGGAGGTCAAGGCGGACATGGAGTCCGACCGCCCGATGGACAGGCTCATCTTCGGCGATGTCGGATTCGGCAAGACCGAGGTCGCTCTTCGGGCGATGTTCAAGGCCGTCCAGGACGGGAAGCAGGTCGTCATGCTCGTACCGACGACGCTCCTGGCACAGCAGCACTTCGTCAATTTCGAGGAACGCTTCGCACCGTACCCCGTGCGGGTGGAGATGTTGTCCCGGTTCCTCACACCGGCCCAGCAGAGGAAGGTCATACGGGGGGTCGCCGACGGCACTGTCGACATTGTGGTGGGGACCCACCGGCTGCTGTCACGCGATATGGACTTCCCGCGTCTTGGCCTGGTCGTGATCGACGAAGAGCAACGGTTCGGTGTCCAGGCCAAGGATGCACTGCGCGAGTTGCGCGCGAGCGTGGACGTGCTGACCCTTACGGCAACGCCGATACCCAGGACGCTCGAGATGGCGCTGACAGGGATCAGGGACGTGTCGAGTATCCGCACGGCGCCTCAGGATCGTCATCCGATCCTGACCTATGTCGGCCCGTTCGACGAGAGGGCGGTCTCTGCCGCGATCCGAAGGGAGATGCTGCGCGAAGGCCAGGTCTACTACGTGCACAACCGTGTGCAGTCGATCGACCATGCCGTGGAGCGCCTCAAGGGACTCGTACCTGACGCCAGGATCGCTGTCGCCCACGGGCAGATGGCTGAAGCCCACCTCGAACAGGTCATGTACGACGTCTGGAACCACGAGTACGACGTTCTCGTAGCGACCACCATCATCGAGTCAGGCCTCGACGTTCCACAGGTGAACACCCTCATCGTGGAGCGGGCCGATCGGCTCGGCCTTGGCCAGTTGTACCAGCTGCGGGGCAGGGTGGGGCGATCCTCCCAGCGTGCCTACGCGTACCTCTTCCACCCGCCGCATGAACGGCTCTCTGACACGGCATATCGACGGCTCGAAGCGATCGGCCAGTTCGCCGACCTGGGCTCTGGATTCGAGCTCGCGATGCGCGACCTTGAGATCAGAGGCGCCGGCAGCATCCTGTCCGAGACGCAATCGGGCCATATCGCGGCGGTCGGTTTCGACCTGTACGCCGAACTCGTCGCGGACGCGATCAACCAGCGCACGGGGGAGACGGAGGACGTCGAGGAGTCTGCACCGGTTCGCATCGACCTCATGGTGGGCGCGCATCTCCCCGACAGCTACGTGCCGGGTGTCGAAACACGCCTTGAGGCGTACCGGCGGCTTGCGAGCGCGACAACCCTCGCTGGCATCGAGGACGTCGCCGCTGAATGGGAAGACAGGTTCGGGCCGCTCCCTGCCCCTGCCCGGGAGCTGCTCGACATAGCGACCCTTCGTGCCGAGGCGCTGCGTATCGGTGTCGATGAGATCGTGCAGAACCGCAGGGAAGTGCGCATTGCGCCCGTCACGATGAAGGCATCACAAGAGGTACGGCTCGAACGGATCGCCCGCGATGCGCTCCTACGTGGCGACACCCTGTATCTGCGGAACCCTGAGTCGTCGCCCGCTACCGCGATCACCCGCTTCCTCCGTACAATGTGGCCGGACGAGTCAACACCAGCCGACAGCGCACAGCCGTAGGCGAGCATCTTTCTTGGAGAGTCGACATCATGAGTGCATCACGTAGTCCAGCGACCCAGCTACCGCGATCGCGCAGGGCGATGGCCTTCGTCGTGTTCGCCCTGGTGCTGGCAAGTTGCAGCCCAGGGAGCGTGGCAGCGAAGGTCAACGGCGTCGAGATAACCGACGACGACATAGCTGCGCTGACTACCGACAGCGGCGATGCTGTCGCCGTCGAGGCGAGTCGGTACCGCGACCTCGTGACGATCCCCATCGTGACCGAAGTGATGGTCGACGCGGCGCAGAAGGACTTCGGCCTCGACGACCTCTCGACCAAGGAAGCATTGGACGCGTATCTCCTCGACGCGCCGGAAGAGGACATCGCGTTGATCAGCTCGGTCGCCTCCAACCCACTGTTCACAGAAGACGCTGTGGATCTCGTGAAGGTGCAGCTCGCGGTTCGTGCAGCAGTCAAAGACAAGCTCGCGAACGACCCAGCGTTTCTCAAGAGCGTCTGGCAAGAAGACCAGGATGTGCTTCCGCAAGCCTGCGTGCGGCACATACTCGTAGCAACCGAGAAGGAAGCGAACGAGGCCAAAGCCCGGTACGACGCCGGAGAGGCCTTCGCTGATCTTGCAAGCGAGCTCTCGCTCGACCCGCAGTCACCGGGTGGGGCGTTGCCATGCCCGTCCCGTCTCGATGGAGTCCTCCAGCCCTTCGGCGATATCGTCAACACCGCGCCGATCGGTGAGATGGTGGGCCCGGTCGAGACATCGTTCGGATGGCATCTCATCATCGTCGACTCCCGCGAGGCTCCGCAGGATTTCGACGAGTTCGCACAGGATGCTCAGAAGTGGATCCCGCCGTCGGTTCTCGATGCGGCCTGGATCGGTTGGCTCGATGAGTCCCTCTCGAAGGCTGACATCGAGGTGAACTCCAAGATCGGCACATGGTCCACGTCAGCGGACGCGATCGTTCCGCCCCCCGCCAGCCCCTGACATGGGGATCACGATCGTCGGCCTCGGCCCTGCAGGGGTTGGCTACCTCGGGTCTCGTGCAGCGGCAGCGTGCAGTGATCCGGACGCGACTGTCGTGACACGCACGCTGGCCCATCCTGGGGCGGAGGCGCTCGCCGCGAGCCGTGACGTGGTGACGTGTGACGACCTGTATGACTCCATCGACCTGTTCGACGATGTGTACGCTGCGATCGCCCGCAGGGTTGTCGATGCGGCTGCCGAAGGGCCCGTCGTCTACGCGGTTCCTGGCAGTGCGACCGTTGGTGAACGCGCCGTTGGGATGATCCGCACGCTTGCGGATGCAGCAGGGATCGAGGTGCGGTTCGAACCGGGGATGTCGTTCCTCGACCTGGCCTACGTTGCTGTCGGCGTCGACCCGATCACCGACGGCACCCAGATCCTCGATGCCAGAGATCTCCCGGATCCCTTGCCGCTCCATGTCCCCACGTTCATCACCCAGGTGGACTCAGATCTCAGGGCGAGCGATGTGGCACTTGCGCTCATGAAGACCGTCGATCCTGGCGTTCCCATCACGGTTCTCGACCGTCTCGGCGATCCCGATGAGGTGGTCGAAGCGATGCCGGTTGCCGATCTCCCCCGCTACAGCACAGGCCCTCGGACTACGGTCTTCGTGCCTGCAACGTCCAGTGGCTTCTACGGGCTTGTCGGCATCAACCGCATCCTGCGCAAGCAGTGCCCCTGGGACAGGGAACAGACCCACCACACGCTTGTGACGCACCTCCTTGAGGAGGCGTATGAGACGGCCGACGCGATCGGTGTGCTGCCGGAAGGCGCACCGGGGGGAGACGTGGACTTCGGCGCCTACGCGGAGGTCGAAGAAGAACTTGGCGATCTGCTTCTCCAGGTCGTGTTCCACGCAACGATGGCTGCTGAGGCAGGAGCGTTCGACATCGACGAGGTAGCGGAAGTCGTCCGGCGCAAGCTCGTTGCCCGCCATCCGCATGTGTTCGGCGATGTCGCCGTGGGCGGGCCAGATGAGGTGCTCGCGAACTGGGAGGAGATCAAGCAGGAGGAGAAGAGCAGGGCGTCGCTGATGGATGACATACCGGTGGGCATGCCGGGGATCGCTCAGTCCCTCAAGATCCAGAAACGCGCTCGCAGCGTGGGGTTCGACTGGGAGGACAGTGAGGATGTCGTCGCCGTGCTGCGGGGAGAAATCGACGAGCTCATACAAGAGGACCCAGGCACCCCAGCAGCAGCACGTGAGATCGGCGACGTGCTGTTCAGCGCTGTGAACCTCGCTCGTCACTACGGCGTGGACCCTGAAGTTGCTCTCCGAGCAGCCGTGGAACGCTTCCGGGATCGGTTCCGACGTATGGAGCGGTCCTTCGCCGATCGTTCCGTTCCGATGCGAGAAGCGTCTATCGACGACCTCGAATCGGCATGGCAGGCTGCCAAGGACGCCTCCGCCGACAGTTAGTGTGGGACAAAGCGTCAAGGAACG
>CAYLIR010000022.1:0-13691 GCA_964383515.1 uncultured Acidimicrobiaceae bacterium | reverse complement strand
GAAGGATCACCGAGTAGGGACGCCTGCGCACCGCTTCGGTCAACTGCCCACCCTCGTCGTACCCCACATATCCGGGAGGTGCCCCGATGAGCCGGGACACGGAGTGCTTCTCCATGTACTCGGACATGTCGATCCGGATCATCGCCCGCTCATCGTCGAAGAGGAACTCGGCGAGTGCTCGCGCGAGCTCCGTCTTGCCAACGCCTGTTGGGCCGAGGAACAGGAACGAACCGATCGGCTTGTCGGGGTCGGACAGGCCCGCTCGCGATCTTCGGATCGCGTTCGCGATGACGGTCACAGCCTCGTCTTGGCCGACTACCCGCTGGTGGAGATGCTCTTCGAGGTGGACGAGTTTCTGCATCTCGCCTTCGAGGAGCTTCGCTACCGGGACACCTGTCCATCGGCTCACGATCTCCGCAACGTCCTCTTCGTCGACTTCTTCCTTGAGCATGCGCAGTTCTGACTGGAGTTCGTCGAGTTTCTGCTGCTCCTCGGCGAGCCGCTGCTCGAGTTCAGGGAGTTTGGCGTAGCGCAGTTCGGCCGCGCGTTCGAGATCTCCCTGACGCTCGGCTCTTTCGGCTTCGGCCCTGGCATCCTCGATCTGTTGCTTGACCTCGCGGATCGCTGCGATGGCTTCTTTCTCAAGTTTCCAGTGAGCGACGAGCGCATCGAGTTCTTCCTGGATGTTCGCAAGCTCTTCTTCGATCGCTGCGAGTCGTGCCGCTGATGCTGCGTCGCTCTCTTTGGAGAGTGCCTGCTTTTCGATCTCGAGCTGGCGTCGCCTGCGTTCGAGATGGTCGATCTCGTCCGGCATCGAATCGATCTCGATACGTAGCTTGGAAGCAGCCTCGTCGATCAGGTCGATCGCTTTGTCGGGGAGAAGGCGGCCGGTTACGTACCTGTCGGAGAGCACCGCAGCGCTGATCAGTGCCGGGTCGGTGATGCGGACCCCATGATGGATCTCGTACTTCTCCTTGAGGCCGCGCAAGATCCCGATCGTCTCCTCGACGCTTGGTGGTTCCACGAGGACAGGCTGGAACCTGCGTTCGAGTGCGGCATCCTTCTCGACATGCTTGCGGAACTCGTCGAGTGTGGTCGCGCCGATCATGCGCAGTTCGCCACGTGCGAGCATGGGCTTGAGCATGTTCGACGCGTCCATGGATCCTTCCGACGCGCCAGCCCCGACGATCGTGTGCATCTCGTCGATGAACGTGATGATCCGCCCTTCGGATGCCTTGATCTCGTTGAGGGCGGCCTGCATCCGCTCTTCGAACTCGCCGCGGAACTTGGCTCCCGCGACCATGGACGAGATATCGAGGGACACGAGGCGTCGGTTCTTCAAGCTTTCGGGAACATCTCCATCGACGATCCTCTGTGCGAGGCCTTCGACGATGGCGGTCTTGCCGACACCCGGGTCGCCGATGAGGACAGGATTGTTCTTCGTGCGGCGTGAGAGCACCTGGATGACGCGCCGGATCTCCTCGTCGCGCCCGATGACGGGATCGAGTTTGCCCCGTCGGGCATCCTCGGTGAGATCCCTCCCGAACTTGTCGAGCGGCGCATAGGTGTCCTCGGGGTTCTGGCTCGTCACCGACTGGTTCCCGCGGACCTCGGTGAGCGCGTCGAGGATCGCTTCTTTCGTGACTCCGACGCGCCGTAGGTTGTCTCCAACGGCGGTCTGGGAGATGGCAAGAGCGATCAGGATATGCTCGACCGAAACATAGGAGTCGCGCAGCACGGCCATCTCCCGTTCGGCATCGTTGAGTATGTCGATCGCGTCTTTCGAGAACGCGACCTCGCTCCCACCGTAGACACTCGGTATGGCATCGAGGGCTTCTTCGAGGGGAACGCGGACATCGGTGACGTGTGCGCCGACCTTCACGAGTATCGGATAGATGAGGCCGTCGGGTTGCGCGAGGAGGCCCGCGAGCAGATGCTCGGGGTATACATACTGGTGATTGCGCTCGACAGCGATCTCCCGCGCTTTCAGCACGGCTTCCTGGCTCTTCTGAGTGAAGTTGTTGATGTCCATGGTGGTATCGGTGTCCTTACAGGATGGTGGTCGGTTGGTACCCTATGCTAACACATCTTTAGAGCATACCATGCCAGGAAATATGAGTCATAGGGACTCAATGTTGCGATACACCGTTCGCTTTCCGAACTGCGCAGCGACGGTCATGGTCATCGACGGAGAGGGCGAGCTGAAGCTTGTCCTTCCCTATGATCTGATGGACGAACACGTAGCGGCTGACCTTGCCCGATGCGTCGGGTGACGACCCCCAGGGAGACAAGGCACACATGAAAGCATCGAGGACGATCGTGCTGGTGGCCCTACTGGCCATCATCGCTGTGGCGTGTAGCAGCACAGGCGAACGCAAGCTCTCGGTTGATGGCGTATGGGGGCGAACCTCACCTGCAGTCGCATCCAACGCAGCGTTCTACATGGTGATAGCAGGAGGCGACGAGAGCGACACGCTCATGTCCGCCGATGCCGCGGTCTGCGAGGCGACAGAGATCCACGCATCGGTCATGAACGATGGCGTGATGAGCATGGAGCACCTTCCCGATGGCATCGAGATCCCTGCTGGCGAGGTCGTGAAGCTGGAACCAGGTGGATTCCACATCATGTGTATCGGCAAACAGGACGAACTGGTCGCCGGACAGGATGTGCCGTTGACGCTCGAGTTCGCGCACGCCGGCACCATGGCAGTGGACGTGGAGATCCGTGACGAGTGAGCCAGCCCGTTCTTGTCCCTCGCTGCCCCATGGGAATGCCCATGGGGCAGCTTTCGTTGGCGTAGTGACACCTGATGAAGGGATCGGACGTGCCCAAAGCCATATGGAACGGACAGATCGTCGCGCAGAGCGATGCCACGATCGAGGTGGAAGGCAACCACTATTTCCCGCCAGAGTCCGTTGACGCGAGGTACCTGCGCCCGTCGAACGCCAGGACCGTGTGCCCTTGGAAGGGGACGGCGATCTACTACGACGTGGTCGTTGATGACAAGGTTGCCCCAGGGGCCGCGTGGTGCTACGAGGAACCGAAACCTGCGGCGAGCGCGATCACAGGATACGTCGCGTTCTGGCGGGGTGTGAAGATCAAGCGCAGGTAGCGCTCCTGCACCCGGTTGCCGGAACTCGGTGGAGGCGCCGCGGTGGGCTATCCTCATCACATGATCCCGATCCGCCTTGCTGAAACCGAACGCGACGACTTCGATGGCCCGATCGTAGAATTCTGGAGAGACGACGACTTCGTTGGAATGGTCTTCTGGGACGGCGAGTCGCCGATTCTGCAGATCTATCCAGATGGGGCAGGGGAAGTGCAGGATCTTGACGTCTTCGAGCTCCAGCAGCTTCTCGACACGGCCGTCAGGATGGTCGACCCCGCCGGTGACGAGGATTTCGCAGATCTGAAGGCCGCCGTCGCGGAGGCGAACGCAGGGGATACCGACATCCACCAGGCGACGGTCGACCTCCTCGCCGAGTTCGACCCCCAGGCGGTGTTTCGGACGGATGACGGCGAAGGGTTCTTTCCCAAGAACGTCGCTGAGGCGTTCGTTGCGAGGTGTGAAGAACTGGATCTCGCTGTCGTTGAGATGGAAGGTCTCGACCTTGACGGCACGAGACTGCTACAACGGCCGAACCTCATCCTGCAGGTGCAACCACAGTCCATGATGACGTGGCCAGAGTTCCGGACGTTCGCCAACATCACGGCACAGGACACACTGCGGGTGTGGCCCGAGCGCGACTCGCTCGTAGTCGCATTCGTGTTCCAACAACCCGACGCGGAAACGATCGTCGCGTAGCCTGCCTGTTCGGATCCCAGACGACGAAAGCGGTGCTTGGCGTCCGGCGCCGCCAATCACCCTGCCCTTCGTTCCGATTACGCTACAGGTGAGAGCCCCCGCGATCGGAGCTAGCTGAACATGCCAACTATCCGGCCAGACCTGCCATCGATCCCGTACTACGTTCCCGGCCGCCCGGTCGAAGATGTGGCTCGTCAGTACGGCATCTCCGATATCGACAAGCTCGCCTCGAACGAGTGCCCGGAGGCGCCGTTTCCCGACGTCGTGAAGGCCGTCGCGGCGGCCGCAACAGGGGTCAACAGGTATCCCGACAGCGGAACCTACGACCTGTCGAGGGCGATCGCCGCCAGCAACGGCGTGCAACCCGACGATGTGTGGGTGGGTGCGGGGTCGAGCGAGGTGCTTCGCTGTGCCGCTCTCAGCGTCGGCGGGCCTGGCACGTCTGCTGTGTTCGCGCACCCCTCGTTCGTCATGTACCGCATCGCCACCATGGTCGCGTGGTCTGAACCGATCGTGGTACCGCTGACGGACACGTTCGCCCACGATCTCGGGGCGATGGCAGACGCCATACGCGACGACACGACGATGGTGTACGTCTGCAACCCGAACAATCCGACGGGCAACCATCTCCCAGCCCGGGACGTGGCCGCGTTCCTCGATGCCGTACCTGACCGCGTGGTCGTCGTTGTCGACGAAGCGTATGCCGAATACGTGACGGCCGATGACTACCAGACGTTCCTCCTCGAGGCCCCACAGCGGCCGAACCTTCTCGTGGCCCGCACCTTCTCGAAGATCTACGGGTTGGCGGGGCTTCGCGTCGGCTACGGGGTCGGTTCGCCGGGTCTTGTTCGACAGCTGCGCCACACCCAGGCACCGTTCACCGTCACATCGACGGGCCAAGCGGCGGCGATCGAGGCGCTCAAGCACCCGGATCTCGTTGCGCAACGGCGGGCACGCAACGAGATCGGCAGGCACGCGCTCGCCGACGGGCTTGCAGCTCTTGGATTCACCCCCGCACCTTCGCAAGCGAACTTCGTCTACTTCGAGCCGCCAGGGGCAGCAGCAGAGATCGGCGATGCCTTGCTGGAGAAGGGCCAGATCGTGCGTGTCCTCGGTGACGGAATCAGAGTGACGGTCGGCACAGCTGACGAGAACGCGAGGTTCCTTGCCGCTCTCGAGAGTGTCGTGGCATCGTGATCGAGCCACAGGACATCGACTGGGGAGCACTCACCGAGGTCGTTGGCATGGATGGGGCACTTGTCGCTGATGCTCCCTGGCTGACCGAAGAACTGGCAGTGGCCATCTACGAGGACATGGTCCGCATGCGGGTCTTCGACAGGAGGGCGACGGCGGCACAGCGCCAGGGGCGGTTGGGAACGTACTCGGTCGCGGAAGGCCATGAGGGTATCCAGATCGGGAGTGCCCATGCGCTGCGCCCCGATGACTACGTGTACCCGGGGTACCGCGAGCATGGTGTGCAGATCGCGCGCGGCGTGCCGCTCGAAACCCTGTTGTCGTACTGGCGGGGGCTCCCCAACGACCGGTGGGACCAAGCAGCGCTCAAGCAGATGGTGCTGGCTGTGCCTATCGCTACCCACCTTCCCCACGCCGTCGGCCATGCCTACGCGCAGAGTCTCTTCGGCAACGACGTGGTGACCATGTCCTACCTGGGAGACGGTGGCACCTCCGAGAACGATTTCCATTCGGGGATGAACTTCGCTGGGGTGTGGAAGACACCCACGGTCTTTGTCGTCTCGAACAACTTCTACGCGATCAGTGTGCCGTACGAGCGCCAAACAGCCGCTGTTGCGATCGCCGACAAGGCGGTCGGATACGGAATGCCGGCGGAAAGGGTCAACGGATTCGATGTGTTCGCCGTGTACGACGCAACGAAGAGGGCGGTCGAGCGGGCAGCTGCCGGGGGAGGGCCGACGCTCATCGATGCTGTGTGCTACCGGTTCGGTCCCCATGCAACGGCCGACGATCCTGCACTGTATCGAACCAAGGACGAGGAACGGCTGTGGAAGCCATACGACCCCGTGGTCAGGGCGCGCCGGTTCCTCGAGGGGAACGGTTGGTGGGACAATGAGCGAGAAGCCGCGTTCCATGCGGTGGCTACGGAAGCGTTCACCTCGGCACTCGAAGCCGTAGGTGATCGGAGGCTGCCGGGCCGTTCAGATATCGTGCGTGAGGCGTTCACGAAGATACCGACGATGGTCGTCGACCAGCTCAACCGGTTGGAGCTCGACGCAGGTGAGCAACCCACAGTGTTCCCAGACGCCGATGTGTGGCATGTCGGGGAAGATACGCTCCCTGATGGGGACACCCAGCAGATGTCGATGGCTGACGCGATCAACACAGCGCTCCACCAAGAGATGGCAGCCGACCCAACCACCGTGTTCCTTGGCGAGGATGTTGCACAAGCAGGCGGTGTGTTCCGCATCTCGAAGGGTCTTCTCGACAAGTTCGGCCAGCGTCGCGTCATCGACACACCGATCAACGAGAGCGGCATCGTCGGTACGGCGATCGGGATGGCGATCGCCGGAGCACGGCCGATAGCTGAGATCCAGTTCGAGGGTTTCTCGTACCCGGCATTCGACCAGATCGTCAGTCACCTTGGGAGAATCCGCTTCAGGACGAGGGGCCACGCAAGCCTTCCCATGGTGGTGCGTATGCCCAACGGCGGCGGCATCGGAGCTCATGAGCACCACTGCGACAGCCCTGAGGCCTACTTCGCGCACGTCCCCGGCGTCGTCGTCGTCGTGCCGTCGAGCCCCGTCGATGCCAAGGGGTTGCTCGCGGCGGCGATTCGATCGAACGATCCGGTCGTGTTCCTGGAACCGAAAGTGCTGTATCGGGCATTCACCGAACCGGTGCCAACTGCACCGTATGAACTGCCGCTCGGGAGGGCGCGTATCCGTCGCCGAGGCGAAGACATCTCCATCGTCACCTACGGCGGCATGGTGCCCGTGTCTCTCGCAGCCGCAGAGACCGTCGCGCACGAAGGTATCGATGTCGAAGTTGTGGATCTTCGCACGATCTATCCATGGGATGTCGAAACCGTGACCGCCTCAGTGGCGCGAACCGGCAAGCTTCTGTTCGTGCAGGAGCCGCAGCGCACCGGTGGGGTAGGGGCAGAGGTTGTTGCTGAAGTGGCCGAACGCTGCGGCTACGACCTCGTGGCACCGCCGCGGCGCCTCACTGCGACAGACGCACCGTGGCCACAGTTCGCTATCGAATCTCATGCGCTCGTGACCGATGCGATGGTCGTGTCTGAGTTGCGGTCGCTCGCGCTCGAGTAGCGCGAAGGCAACCATCGCGGGTGGTCTATCTGGTGAAGGGGTTGTCTCTCCTGATCGCCGGGAGTAGCCGGTTGCGGGTTGTGCGCACCTGGAACACCGCGCCTCCGCGGCCGCTTCGGCGCACCTCGGCGTCCTCAAGGAGCCTGCGCAGCCGCTTCACCTGGTTGGACAACCTGCGGTTGTCCTCCTGGAGGGCGATGATCCGCCTTATCCCCTCGAGGTTCACGCCCGCGTTCGAGAGATCTTGGATGAGGCGCAGCCTGTCGATATCCGTATGGCTGTATCGCCGCGTTCCGCCTGGTGTTCGATACGGATTGATGAGCCCTTTCTTCTCGTAGACCCGCAGTGTCTGTGGGTGCATGCCGACGATGTCTGCTGCTACAGAGATGATGTATACGGCATCGGATGATCGAGGCATATCAGACTCCCAGGTGCTCTCGTGGGTTCCATTCCTCTTCCACCTCTCGGAGGTTTTCGAGGGCGTTGCGCCAGCGGTCGGTCAGCGTCTTGGGAACGGCGATGTGGACGGTAACGAGGAGATCTCCTTTCCCCTTGGCTGTCTCGATGCCCTTTCCGGAGAGCTTCATCGTTGTGCCTCCCTGGGTGCCCGAGGGGATCCTGATCTTCGTGGGGCCGCTGAGGGTCGGTATGGTGATGACAGCGCCAAGGGCAGCTTCCGTGTAGCGGATCGGAATGTCGATCGTGAGGTCGCGCTTGCCTTTGCGGCCGAACACTGGGTGTGTGCCAACGTGAACAGTCACGTAGAGGTCGCCGGGAGGGCCGCCGTTGATCCCGGGTGCGCCCTTGCCCGGAACTCGCACGCGCGTCCCGTCTGCGACTCCCTTCGGGATCTTCACCTTGACGGTCTTGCCTCCGACGGAGATCGCCTTGGTGACGCCAGCGAGGGCTTCGTGGAACGTCAGGGAGATCGAGCCGGAGACGTCGGCGCCCTTGCGAGGCCGACGCTGTCGCTGTGTCGAGCCGAAGAGGTCTTGGAAACCGCCGAAGATGTCTTCGGGGGATGCACTCCGGCCGCCGCCGAAGATATCCTCGACTCGCACGTACTGCTGTCCGCCTACAGGGTCGCCGACGAAGTATCCCATCTCTCGAGCATGGTCGTATTCCTTGCGAGTCTCTTCGTCGGAGAGCGTCTCGTACGCTTCGTTGATCTCCTTGAAACGTGCCTCGGCCTCAGCGCTGTCTGGATTGTTGTCAGGATGGAACTTGCGCGCGAGCGCACGGAACGCCTTCTTGATCTCTTTCTGTGAGGCGTCTTTGCCTACGCCGAGTTCGGCGTAGTAGTCCTTCTCCAGCCACTCTTTACGCATGTCCAACAACGACGAGGGATGGGCGGATCACCCTTCCGCGCATCGCATATCCTTTCCTGAGTTCGTCTTGCACGATCTGCTCACCTTCGCCTGGCACCATGGAGACCGCTTCATGCAGGGCAGGGTCGAACGGCGTACCGACAGCGTCGATGGGTTCGACACCCTCCCTGGCGAGCGCTTCGAGGATCTGGGATCGAGTCTGTTCCATCCCTTCGAGCATGGTCGCTTCGGTCTCCGTGTGTGGCTCGTGCTCGAGCGCGGCGTCGAAGCTGTCGAGTGCCGGCAGCAGGAGCTCAACGAGCCTCTGGCTCGCTCTGTTGACGGTCTCTATCTGATCGCGTTCAACGCGCTTACGATAGTTCTCGTACTCGGCAGCGACCCGCTGCAGGTTCATGAGGATATCGTCTGTTTCTTGGCGCGCCTCAGCGAGCTCGCGCAGGAGAAGCGCCTGCGCCGCGTCGGGGTCGTCGGGGAGCGTAAGCCCAAGTTGCTCGGGTGTCGGTTCGGCGTCTGGGAACTCGACGATCTCGGCTTCGAGGATCTCGTCGGCCCCAGTTGCCGCGCTGTCCGCTGGGTCGAGGACCTCCCCGCCATTGTCTGGCGAGGAGGATCCTGGTGGTGTGTTCGTCATGTCTGTCATCGGTTCTCCGAGTGAGATCCAGGTGCGTTGCACCTGGCATCGACTATTCGTCTTCCTCGACGACTTCCGCTTCGACAACGTCGTCGTTGTCTGACGGTTGTTCACCACCGGCCTCGGCTGCGGACGCTTCTGCTTGGGCTGCCTCGTACAGCTTCTGGCCGATGACCTGGGCGCTCTCGAGGAGGGTGTTCGTCGCCGTCTTGAGCGTGTCCGACGAAGCGCTCTCGTCCTCAAGGAGCTTCTTGAGTGCATCGAGATTCGCCTGAACCGGCGCCTTGTCGCCCTCCGTGAGCTTGTCGCCGCTCTCTGCGAGCTGCTTGCCGATGGAGTGGACAGCATGATCTGCAGCATTGCGGGCTTCAGCTGCTTCCTTGCGTTGTGCGTCTTCTGCGGCGTGAGCCTCCGCGTCCTTGATCATCTTGTCGATGTCTGCCTTGTCGAGCGCTGTGCCCCCGGTGATGGTCACCTGCTGCGCCTTGCCGGTGCCGAGATCCTTGGCAGAGACCGATACGATACCGTTGGCGTCGATGTCGAATGTGACCTCGACCTGGGGGACGCCCCGTGGCGCAGGTGGCAGGTCCGTGAGCTTGAATCGGCCAAGGGACACGTTGTCAGCCGCCATGGCGCGCTCGCCCTGGAGGACGTTGATCTCTACCTCGGGCTGGTTGTCGGCTGCCGTGGTGAAGATCTCTGATCTCCGTGTCGGGATCGTCGTGTTGCGCTCGATCATCTTCGTGAACAGATTGCCTTCTGTCTCAACGCCGAGCGTCAGCGGCGTCACATCCAGGAGGAGGACATCGGACACGTCACCGGTGAGCACACCTGCCTGGATCGCTGCACCCAGAGCGACGACCTCATCAGGGTTCACACTGCGGTTCGGTTCCTTGCCAGCGAGCTCTTCAACGAGTGCGATGACCGCTGGCATACGCGTCGAGCCACCAACGAGGAGTACGTGGTCGATATCTGCTGTCGACACGCCAGCGTCTTTGATCGCTCGCTCGAACGGTGCGCGAGTACGTTCGAGGAGGTCTGCCGTCATCCGCTCGAACTCCGAGCGCGTCAGCGTCTTGAGCAGATGGATCGGGCCGTCAGCCGTTGCGGTGATGAACGGAAGGTTGATGTCGGTTTCCTGGACGGTGGAGAGTTCGATCTTGGCCTTCTCTGCGGCTTCCTTGAGACGGGTCAACGCCATTGGATCCTTGGAGAGGTCGACACCATGGTCGGCCTTGAATCCGTCGACGAGCCAGTCCATGATCCTCTGGTCCCAGTCGTCGCCGCCGAGCTGCGTGTCTCCTGCGGTCGACTTGACCTCGAAGACACCCTCGCCGATCTCGAGTACGGACACGTCATAGGTGCCGCCGCCGAGGTCGTAGACGAGAATCGTTTCGTCCTTGACGTTGTCGAGCCCATACGCAAGCGATGCTGCCGTAGGCTCGTTGACGATACGCTCAACTTCAAGGCCGGCGATCTGACCGGCTTCTTTCGTTGCTTGACGTTGGGCATCCCCGAAGTATGCAGGCACGGTGATGACCGCTTTCGTGACGGGTTCACCCAGATACGCCTCGGCGTCCTTCTTGAGCTTCTGGAGGATCCTCGCCGAGATCTCCTGAGCGGTGTATTTCTTCCCATCGATCTCGATCGACCAGTCCTCACCCATGTGCCGCTTGACGGAACGAACCGTTCGCTCCGGATTCGTGATCGCTTGGCGCTTCGCCTGTTCGCCGACGAGTACCTCGCCGTTCTTGGCGAACGCGACGACAGAGGGGGTTGTGCGTTGCCCCTCAGCGTTCGTGACGACCTTTGGCTGTCCGCCCTCGAGGACGGCGACAACCGAGTTCGTGGTTCCGAGGTCGATTCCGACGGCTCTTGCCATGATGATGCTCCTTGGTATGTTCGATGTGGTGCGCAACGCGCGATGTGTGAGTCGTTATGATGATTATAACTTGAGTCTGAGCGTATCAATTCCGAGCTTCTGTGGGTCGCCGAAGCAGCCAGATAGTGGGGTGCAGACGCGGCAGGCACCGCCCGCTCTGGGCAGCATGTTGTGGTGTTCGGTGGAGGGGTCGCCGATGAGGAGACCCGGGTCAGCTCAGCGCATCCACCAGATGGCGGATCTCGGGAGGCTCGAGTGCAGCCATCGGGCGTGCGGTCTCCTTTGTGGCATCGTCGGCGCTCGACAGTGCGGCAATCGTCGACTGAGCTTGCTTGAGATCGGCGATGAGCCGAGCGACCACGGCATCGACCTCATGGGGGTCGTAGCCGTTTCGCTTGACGCGCGAGAACGTGTGGGTCTCAGCGGCGGCAGCGCTGAACATGTCTCAGCCTTCCCGGATCGTCGCCCGTGTAGCCCCTGCGACCCTGATCGAACGTCCGGAATATCGGTTTTCAGCCCTCGAACGCTACGACATTCCGTGGTGCTATTCAACATATTTCTCATGGGTCTGGAATCAACGCTCGTGACGCTATAGCCTGTGCACATGGAACCGATCAAGGTTGCACTAGACAAGCCCTGGCTGTCGGTGGCCGACATCTGCGAGTACATGGACGTCTCGACATTCGTCGTGACCACGGTGCTGCGCTCCGGTGAACTTCCTGCGGTCAAGTTCGGTCGCGAGTGGCGAGTGGCGACGGGCGACTTCGAGGATTGGCTCAACGCTCAGCGATCCGCCAGCGCACAGCAGCAATCCGTGCGCGCGAACCACGAGTGACCTCCCCAGACACGATCAACGATCCTCGTACTGGCGACAGGACCGGATACGACCTGGCATGGACCGTTGTCGTGTGGGACGACCCTGTGAACCTCATGGACTATGTGGTGTTCGTGTTCCAGACCGTTCTCGGCGTCGATACAGAGCGAGCCACGAAGCTCATGCTCGAGGTGCACAACGAGGGGAAGTCCGTGGTGTTCGCTGGCATGCGTGAGCGCGCAGAGTCGATAGCCGTTCGGATGCACTCCCACGGCCTGTGGGCCACCGTGTCCCGGTAGGTCGCCATGTTCACACGACACGGAGACTCCATACTCGTTGTGCTGACCCCCCGCGAGGCGACGCTGTTCGGCCAGGTGTCAGCGTTGCTCGACAGCGTGGGGACAACGTCGGACGACTCCGGCTACCGCGTGTTGCATCGTCCGTTCCATCTCGACGATGCGGATGCCGAGCACCAGTTGCAGTCGCTCGTCTCGGCAGCGTTGGACATGCAGCGTCAGGCTGACCGCGCCGTGGTCGAACGCTGTGCTCTGGGCACGGTGGAGATGAGCTGTAGCGAGGCTCACGGCTTTCTCCGGTCGATCAACGAAGCGCGGCTCGTACTCGCTGCCAGGGCAGGCGCCTTCGAGGAGGGGGTGCTGTGGCAGGAGCGCGTTGGCAGTGATCCCGCGCTTTCGGCTGTCGCATGGCTCGGGTACGTGCAGTCGGAGTTGCTGCTCTCGTTGACAGGATGTTGAGTTTCGTTGAGGAACGCTGCTGGTTGTTGGCGGCTGGCTCACATCGCGAGACGGTAGTCTCCTCCGCATGACCACTACTGCTGTTGTCCTCGCTGCTGAGCCTGGTGAAGGGTTCGAACAGAGCAGGTTTCTTGTCGACATCCATGGCAAGCCCATGCTCGAAGCGATCGTCGACGACGTGGTCGCCTGGCCGGTCGACGACGTGGTCGTCGTTCTGGGAAGCGATGGTGAGGAGCTTGCCGAACGGCTGGATCTCGGGGATGCCACGGTGATCATCGATCCGGGGTGGGGTGAGGGGTTGTCATCCTCGATTCGGTCGGCGCTCGATCTTGTAGCCCGTGATCGGTCTGTCGACCATGTCATCCTCGTACGTGGAGATCAGCCGGGGATCGACCCGTCTGTGGTCGCCGCAGTCATCGAGAAGGCTGCTGAAACCGGTGCAGATGCTGTCGTGCCGAAGTATCGATACGCGCGGGGATGGCCGGTCGCTATCGGATCGAGCTTGTGGGACAGGTTCCTCACCAAGGAGGGAGCCATCGATGTCCACGATGTGATCGCCACCCACGCAGGCTCTATCGAGGATGTCTGGATTGACCATCTTGGGCCGCGCATCATTACCGTTCCAAGCGATGTGTCCGGCTGGCGCTGAAGCCGCCAAGCATCTGAAGCGAGATTTCGGTAGGCTCGCTCGTGGGCAGTGCCGTTCGTCGGCACCAAGGGAAAGGGAATCAATGGCTTCGATCTCCGCGATTCGATCCATCGGTCAGCGTGATGCCACTCGTTTGCGAAAGGGCAGGGTTCGCACAACGGACGCCCTCTTGAGGGAGGCCTCGTCTCGCTCTGGCAGGAGCGCGATCTCCAAGCGAACGGGAATCCCGACATCGGATCTCCTCGCCTGGGCCCAACAAGCTGATCTCATGCGCGTATCGGGGATCGGCTCCGAGTACGCTGACCTGCTCGCATCTGCCGGTGTCGAAACGATACGGGCACTACGCCAGCGCAACGCTGCGAATCTGACGGTGGCTCTCGGTCAGATCAACACGAAGAAGCGCATCGTGCAACGTCTTCCAACACTCGAGATGGTCCAGGGCTGGATCGAAGCAGCGTCCGCGATGGATCCGATCGTTACCTCCTGACCGAGTAGCGTCCTCTCCAACGAAGAAGGGGCGCCGG
>CAYLIR010000021.1:0-13794 GCA_964383515.1 uncultured Acidimicrobiaceae bacterium | reverse complement strand
ACCGACACCGGTCACCCCGGAGACGCCGTACTCGATGGATGCGAACATGCTGCACATCTCGTACGAGGGCGGAGTGCTCGAAGATCCGTGGGTGGGTCCCCCGAAAGGGATGTTCCGCATGACCGTCGACCCAGAAGACGCCCCGGACGAGCCAGAGATCGTGACGATCGGATTCGAGTCCGGTGATCCGGTGTCGGTCAACGGGGAGCGTCTCGCACCGGTCGATCTCCTGAAGCGACTCAACGAGATCGGTGGGAAGCACGGCATCGGCAGGGTCGACATCGTCGAGAACCGCTTCGTTGGGATGAAGAGCCGTGGCGTGTACGAGACGCCAGGCGGGACGCTCATGTACCACGCCCACCGAGCAGTGGAGTCGCTGACGTTGGATCGTGAGGTAGCGCATCTACGCGACGAGCTCTCGAATCGGTATGCCGAGATGGTGTACAACGGCTTCTGGTTTGCCCCCGAGCGCGAGGCCCTGCAACACTTCATGGATGATCTTCAGAAACCTGTCACCGGAGAAGCGAGGCTCAAGCTGTACAAGGGCACGGCAACCGTCGAGGGGCGCCGGTCCGATACCCATGCCCTCTACGACGAGGCGACGGTCACCTTCGAGGCCGACGATGTCTACAACCAGGGCGATGCCGAGGGGTTCATCAGGCTCCAGTCGCTGCGGTTGCGCACGTTCGCAGAGAAGCGGCTCGGTGAAGGTGAATAGCCGTACCGTGCTCGACGCGAGCACTGCCCGATGTGCGCTTCGAGGAGCGTCATCGTGACGCTGTGGGGTGGTGGCCGATTCGATGGTGGACCGGCGGCATCGCTGTGGGATTTCACGGTTGACACATCGGACCGCAGGCTGCTCGCCGTCGATGTCGAAGGGTCGCTTGCCCATGCCGCGATGCTCGGCGAGGTCGGATTGCTGTCGCCGGACGAAGCAGCAACCCTGACACAGGGCCTCCAGGAGATCGCACGCGAATCCGCGTCGGGAACCTTCACGTTCCTCGACACCGATGAGGATGTTCACAGTGCTGTGGAGCGCCGGCTCGGGGAACTCGTCGGCGATGTCGCAGGCAAACTCCACACGGGCAGGTCACGCAACGACCAGGTCGCCCTGGATCTGCGGCTCTATCTCGTCGAGGCCGTCGCACAGAGGGTGGACCAACTCAAACGGTTCATAGCGGTGCTTCTCGATCAGGCGAAGGCAGCAGGTGAGCGGGTGGTCCCGAGCTACACGCACGTCCAGCAGGCCCAGGCCGTCCCGTTCGCCCATCATCTTCTCGCATACGCGTGGATGCTGAAACGGGATATCGACCGATTCAGCGATGCCACTGCCCGCATCGATGTCTCTCCCCTCGGTGCAGGCGCTTCCGGTGGCTCGTCGCTGCCACTGGACCCTGTGGCTTCGGCCAGCTATCTCGACATGGGCGGCGTGTTCGACAATTCGATGGATGCCGTGGCGTCGCGTGATTTCGCCGCGGAGTTCGTATGGTGCGCCACGCAGTCGATGCTGCATCTGTCCCGCCTGTCCGAGGAACTGATCCTGTGGTGCTCATCCGAGTTCGATTGGGTGGTGTTCGCTGATGCCTACACGACGGGTTCGTCCGCGATGCCGCAGAAGAAGAATCCGGACATTGCAGAGTTGGTGCGCGGGAAAGCAGCGACAGTGATCGGCGACCTCGCCGCGATCGCAGCGCTTCAGAAGGGTCTTCCGATGACCTACAACCGCGACCTGCAGGAAGACAAACGCATCGTGTTCCATGCAGACGATGTGCTTGCTGGTGCGCTGGATGCACTCGGGGGCATGGTCGCAACGGCAACGTTCGAGCCCCAGGAACCATCCACATGGGTCACTGCCCTGGATCTTGCCGAGGTGCTCGTCGAACGCGGCGTGCCGTTCCGGGAGGCTCATCATGTGGTTGGCAGGCTTGTCTCATCGCTCATCACGACCGGGCGCACGTTCGAGGACCTCGCAGGAGACGAGCTGGTCGCCGTCGACGAGCGCTTCACATCTCAGGATCTCGACCGCGTCGACCCGGTACGCTCCGTCGCGTATCGTCGCACACCAGGTGGTGGCTCGCTCGCGTCCGTTGCTGTTCAGATCGCAGAGCTAGAGGAGTTCCTCACACCATGAAGGCCAGCCGCGTCTGAGAGGATGTGGCTGCGGTCGTTGTTGTCACTGTGGCAAGGTGGCACATACTCGCGCGATGGACAGGGCGAGCGCTTCCCCGACATCTCGGAATAGACGGTGCTCTCCGTTCTCCACGACGCGTTCGCCAGCGACGATCACGTCGTTGACGTCAGCCGAGTTCGCTGCAAAGAGGACATGATCCGCTACCAAGTCGCCGTCCACACCAGCGAGACGCGGGGAATCGAGTGAGACCGCAACGAAATCTGCTTGCATTCCTGTGGCTATGCGTCCCGCGTTCCATCCAAGCGACCGCATGCCGTTGAAGGTGAGCGCCTGCCAGAGCTCTTCAACGGTGTGGTGCCCCCGTTGACCAGTCATGAGACGCTGATGCAGTTCGATGAGCCTTCCCTCGAGAAAGAGGTCAATCACCGCGTGGCTATCTGAGCCAACGCAGAGAGGCACACCTGCGCCCGCGAGTTGAGGCGATGGGCCTACTCCGTCCGCGAGATCACGCTCTGCGGTTGGGCAGAAACACACGGTGGTGCCGGTTTCCCTGAGAATCTCGATGTCGTTCGGGAGAAGGAAGGTGGCGTGGATCGCAGTGGAGTTTTCTCCAAGCACTCCAGACTCTGCGAGGAGTCGCGTCGGTGACATCCCTGTGTAGTGCACACAATCAGCGTTCTCTGACGGCTGCTCAGACACATGGACATGGATTGGCCGATCGTGTGCGGTCGCCCAAGCTGCGACAGCCTCCAGATCTTGACGGCCGACGGCTCGGACGCTGTGCACTGCCGTTCCGATGTGGATCCGGCGTGTGCTCTCGAGTTCTGAGATCCTGTCGATCCAATTGCGTACGGAGTCGTCACTGAACCGTGTCTGTGTGCCCTGGAGCTCCTTGCCGAATCCCCCACGAAGGTAGCAAGTGTCGAAAAGCGTGAGACGAATGCCGGTCTCTTGCGCGGCCATGATCAGTGCTCTGCCCATAGCGTTGGGGTCGTCATAGCGCGAACCGTCTGGCTTGTGGTGAAGATAGTGGAACTCCCCAACAGCAGTGATCCCCGAGAGGAGCATCTCAGTGAATACAGCGCGAGCGAGCTCGTGATACACCTCAGGTTCGACGATCCCTGCAACGTCGTACATCAGTGAGCGCCAGGACCAGAACGTCCCGCGGGCGCCATGCGTTCTTCCACGCAGAACCCGGTGAAAGACGTGGGAGTGTGCGTTGGCGAGTCCTGGAACAACGAAGCCATCGAGTCGCACGGAATCGGGCGGGCACTCGGCGTCTTCTCGTACCTGGGTGATCGTGTCTCCGTCGACATCGACGACGACGTTGCGGGCAACGTGTCCCAACCATGCCCGTTCGAAGAACCACCGCTTCATGTCAACAGATCCTCGAGCGTTGCGGTGAGTGCAGCTACTCCCTGCACGCAGTCTTCGAGGTGAGCGTTCTGTGAGGGGCTGGGACTCACGCCCGAAGGGTTCCTGACGAAGATCGTGCCGGTGGGCATGTATGGAGCGAGCGACGCAGCGCCATGTCCGGCAGCCGTGGAGATCGACGAAAGAGGCAGCCTCAAGCGGCGTGTCGAGTCGACGATAGCTGTGGTGAGGCTCTTGTCGATAGCTGTTGTGGCCGCCAATGAGCGAGATTGGACCACTGCGGCGGTGCCTTGATTGGCGGCCTCCTGGTGTACCGCGTCGGTCCAGCGCGCGTGTATCGGCTCAAGCTGCTCGGAGCTCGGAGCACGGGCATCGAGCCACGCTTCCACGGTGTCTGGGATACTGTTCGGGCCGTTGGGGTACACAAGGGTTTTGACAAGAGTTGCGACGTCCTCGAACTCTAGGGCAGCTTGGCGTGCAGCGGTGATTGCAACGGCAAGGGTGAGCATCGAATCGTACCGGTCAGCGATGATTGCAGTCCCGGCATGGTCGTCCCTGCCGTGACATGTGCGCTGCCATCGCCCATGGGGTCATGTACCGCTGCAAGTATCGAGAGAAACCCCGAGATTCGTGGGCCTTCGTCCTTGTTCTATGTGGAGTTCGACACAGGCACGGAAGAGCCCAACGCGACCTGGCTCTGCTCCCATTGTGTCTGGATAGACACCGGTAGTCCGAACAGTGCTGGCGAGCGTTGTCTCTGCGTCATCAGTTCGATCCAGTATGTCAGCCGGTCTCAGCGATCCTGTCATGAGCCTGCTTCCCATGGTGGGGACGCCGAATCGTCCTCCCTCTTCTCCTACGAAGACAACAACGGTGAGTAGGCGACGTGGTGCGATGCCGCGGCGTTTGAGTTCATCTATGGCTAGCAACGATGCCACCACACCGAGCGCACCATCGTACGCGCCACCTTGTACGACAGAGTCGAGATGGCTTCCCGCAGCCACCGAGTCTGGTCCAGGACTCCCGAACCATGCTCAGAGGTTGCCGTTCTTGTCCATTTCGCTCTCAAGACCAAGTGCGTTGCACTTGTCGACGTACCATCTGCGAGCCTGCACATCTGCAGCGTTCCATGCAACGCGGCCATCCCCCCAGTTCGGCTCTAGCGGCAGATCCTCGCGAGCTCGCGGAGAGTGCGCTCGAAGCGGGTGGCAATGGTGGTCATCCGTGTTCGCCAACACTGACGCCGAGTGCGGATGGGATACAGGGCGTGTCATCACATGCCGAAGATCTTGTGATCATTGGCCCTCCTGTCGAAGTCTTCGAGCCGGCTTCGGCTTCGCGCTGGCTCCGTATCGGCGATGGCATCGAGGAGCACCGTGGCGAGAAGCATCGGTGCTTCATGAGAATCGAACACGAGGCCGGTTCCCGTAGCTGCGAGAAGAGTCGTATGAGCCAGTGCGGCAACGGGCGCTTGCGCGGAGTCGGTCACCACACCGATGTGATAGCCGAGGTTCCTGGAGACTTCAAGCAGATCGAGAGTCTCGCGGGGATAGCGGGGAAGGAGGAACACCACGAGCCACTCCGCTCCTGCCTGGCGCGCCTCTGCCAGCTTGTCTATTGCGACCGATCCAGCTTCAGTGATTGTCCGTACGTGGGGATGTATCTTCTCACAGAAGAATCCGAAGCCGGAAGCCACCGAGGCTGATGACCTGAGACCGAGTATGACGAGCGGATCGGATGAAGCGAGATTCTGCCCCAGTTCGATCACGGCGCTGGGATCGGCGAGTGACGATCGGAGTGCTCTCAGGTTTCTGATGGCGGCGTCGACGGCCCGTTCATACGCGTTCGGTTCGGTGCTCGTGTCGGCGGATTCAAGGAGTACGGCCTGCATCTGCTCCTTGAGGCTCGCGTACCCGTCGTAGCCAAGGGCGATGGCGAATCGGGTCACGGAAGGTTGGCTGACACCAACCCTGTCGCCGAGTTCATTCGACGTGAGGAACAGTGCTTCTCGGGGATTCTCTACGAGATAGTGGGCAATGAGCCGTTGAGCGGGTGACAGTCTGCGGCTCCCGAAGAGCGCAAGGAGCCGGCTTCCTGAGGTTCCTATCGCGGGTTCTTCTGCATCTGGTGTTTCTGTAGCCATTGTTGCTGTGCCTATCGCCATTGTTGGGATGACTTGCCCGCCCATCTGTGGTGTTGCTGGGTCACAGCGTCATGGGGGCCTATTCCAACCTCGCTATGTGTCCGGTGTGTTCTGTGTTGGTGGCCTCCCCCGGGGTCGTATCAAGTCATTCTAGACTGTGCACGTACTGCATGGTATGATCCATCGATCATTGACCAAGAACGATAGATGCATAGTGTGAGTGGTGGCGCGGGTGACCGTCTGATGGCGGCATCGTACCTCGAAAGGAGACACGAGGATGTACGGAAAATGGTGGCCAAAGATTGCGGTTGCTTGTGTCATCGCGCTGGCAGCGGCCAGTTGTAGCAGTGCCGCGGATTCGGACAAAGCTAGCGAAGCGACGACCACGGCGGCGACGTCTGGCGCATCCGGAGATCCGATTCGCATTGGCGCGATCTTTCCTATGAGCGGTGCTCAAGCACGCAACGGCGTGGCGAGCTTTTCCGGAGCGGAGATGGCTGTAGAGATGTTCAATAGCCAGGGTGGTGCATGTGGCCGACCCGTGGAGCTCGCTGTACAGGATGCGCCCGAGCCTTCTGCTGCGACCGCGGCAGCGAACGCACTCATCGACTCTGAAAATGTTCCCGCGATCATCACAGATACCAGCGCGATTGCTCTCGCTGTGGCTCCCGTGGCCGAGCGGGCGGGTGTCGTCATGTGGGAGACGGAAGGGATCGCAGGACCAATCACAGGTCAGGGTCACCAGTACGTGTTCAGGCCACCTTTCTCGGCTGGTCAGATGGTGCAGCAGATGGCTGAGTTCGTCGCAACGGATGTTGCCGATGCTCTTGGCAAGGCACCAACGGATGTGACTGTTGGGATCATCCACATCGATACAGGGTTCGGTGGAGCGACCGCCGCTGGATTCTCGTCCGCTGCATCCGAGCAGGGGCTGCAGGTAGTGCTTCAAGAAGCGTATCCGCCTGATGCCACTGATCTCTCGTCGCTGGTGCTGAAGGTCCAAGACACCGAACCTGACGTCTTGCTCGCAGCTTCCTTCATCGCGGATGCGATCCTGTGGGAAGAGCAGATCGCAGCTCTTGACTACCAGCCACCGCTGAAGCTTGGGACGACTGCCGCACAGGGCACCACGGACTTTCGCGATGCTCTGGAGTCGGGTGTGAACGGGATCGTCGTGGGAGGTATCCCATCGAAGGTTGCTGTGGACAAGATCGCGCCTGACCTGAAGGATCTCTATGACGCCGTTGTCGAGGGCTCAGGCGGTGACGTTGACGTGCTGACGCTCAACGGGTTCGACATGACGTGGCTCTTCCTTCATCACGTGCTCGCCAACGTGTGCGAAGGCGATATCACTCCTGACACAATTCGGGATCAGATCCTCGCTATTGACCTGCCCGAAGGCTCCACGATTCAGGGGTATGGTGTCAAGTTCGCACCGCCAGACGATCCCCAGTCTGGCCAGAACCTGAGGGCCATCGCACCAGTGATGCAGTGGCAGGACGAATCACTTGAGATTATCGTGCCGCAAGGCATCGCAACATCGAGCTTCCAGCCACCTTGGGACAACTAGAGCCGTGACCACCGACAGAGGGAATACCGTCGCCAGAGGGTTGTCGTCAATCCACAGCGATAGCGGATCCCTGCAAGATGCGCTATCGCTGGATAGCCACATAGGGCCACTCGCCGGAGCGCTGATGGTGTCGGTTGAGGTGCTGTGCAGTAAGCCGGGGGCATGAGTCCAGAGCTTTTCTCACAGTTGCTTGTCTCCGGGCTCCTTATCGGTGGCGTGTACGCTCTGGTAGCTCTGGGCTTGAGCCTCATCTTCGGCGTCATGGATGTCGTGAACTTCGCACACGGAGAGTTCGTGATGCTTGGTATGTACGGGGCGTTCTTCGCGAATGCATACTGGGGCGCAGATCCGTACCTCATCCTGCCCCTTGTCGGGCTCGGAGTCGGGTTGTTCGGCTATGTGGTCGGCCGCTTCTTGATCCGACCGGTGCTGAGCGCACCTCCCGCGGTTCACATCTTCACGACGATCGGGCTCTCTCTCGTGCTCCAGAACCTGGCGTTGGGCTTGTGGTCGGCCAACTTTCGCACGGTCGCCGTCGGATACCGAACAGCAACTTTCGGGCTCGGGCCCATTCTTGTGAGCGTTCCGCGGTTCGTCGCGTTCGGCGTCGCCGTTGTGATAGGAACCAGCTTGTATCTGTTCCTCAGGTTCAGTGACATGGGCAGAGCTATTCGTGCAGTCTCGGAGGACAGAGTCGCCGCGACACTCATGGGCATCAACGTTGACCGTACGTTTGCGTGGTCGTTCGCGCTGGGGACAGGACTCGCTGGAGCCGCTGGTGCAGCTTTGACGCCACTGCTAGCTATCTCACCTCGCTCAGGCATCGAGCTCGGTGTTGCAGCGTTCATCGCTGTTGTTCTGGGCGGCTTGGGATCGCTTCCCGGCGCAGTTGTCGGGAGTCTGATCCTTGGCCTGTCGGAGACGTTCAGCGGCTTCCTGATCGGAACCCAGCTTCGGCAAGTAGCTGCCTTTGGGATCTTCATTCTCATCCTTGCTGTACGTCCCGCAGGCCTGTTCGGGAAGGTGAGTCGCAAGGCATGAGAGGTTCACGGTTCTTGGATCACAGGCGCGGCCTCCATCTTGTTGATGCGATTGGCGGAGCGCTGCTCGTCGGTGTGTTTTCCATCGCGCTCATGACTGATTCGGCCAGAACTGAGGATCTGTTGATACAGACGATGCTTTGGATCGGGCTTGCCGCATCATGGAACATCGTTGGCGGATTCGCGTACCAGTTCTCTCTGGGACACTCAGTGTTCCTTGGGATTGGCGCGTATACCTCGACCTATCTGTTCATCCACGGTGTCAGTCCGTGGCTTGGAGTGTTCGTTGGCATAGCGATCTCTCTCGCTGTTTCTCTGCCTGTGGGCGCTGTCACGCTGCGGATGCAGGGCCACAACTTCGCACTCGCCACGCTGGCCATGGGGTTCGTCGGATTGGCGCTTGCGACGTCACTCGACTCCATCACTGGTGGTGGTGTTGGGCTGAGTGCACCGCTGCGTTTCGGTTGGGAGTGGATGACATTTCGAGAGAAAACCCCGTATATCTTCATCATGTTTGGCTACGCCGTGGTGACGCTCCTCGTGTCGGCGATGATTCGGAGATCGCGTCTCGGCTATTCGCTGATAGCGTATCGCGAGGATGTCACAGCGGCTGAGGCCGTTGGTATCCGTACGACGAAGGCAAAGATCCTTGCTTTGCTCATCAGCGCAGGTCTCACTGCAACGGGTGGCACGCTGATGGCCCAGTACATACTCTTCATCGATCCGTCGTCGGTTGCTGGGCCCTTTCGGTCGGTGGAAATGGCGTTGTTGTCCATCGTGGGAGGGCTCGGGACGGTGACAGGCCCAGTGTTCGGTTCGGTGCTCATCCGGCCACTGTCCGAGTGGCTGAGGGCGACCATCGGAACAGTTTTCGACGGGGCGCCTGGCATTGTGTTCGGTGTCCTTCTCATCGCGGTGCTCTTCACGTTGCCTCGGGGAGTCGCAGGTCTCGTTGAAGACCTCATTGGCAGGTGGCGAAGATGACAGTCTTGATCGGTGCAGGTCTACGAAAGGTGTTCCAGGGTGTGGCGGCAGTCGATGGCGTCGATATCAATGTTGGGGAGAGGGAGATTCTTGGGCTTATCGGACCGAATGGTGCCGGAAAGACCACGCTGTTCAATCTGCTGTCTGGAACGATTCGGCCTGACGAAGGAACGGTCACACTCGATGGTGTCGAGATCACCGGCTGGCCTTCGTATCGTGTCGCGCGCTCTGGACTCATTCGGACGTTTCAAATAGCACGTCCGTTCAATGGGGTCTCCGTTCTGGAGAATGTGGCGATCGGTGCGTTGCAGCATTCAGAGTCGATGGACGGGGCTTTCGACGTTGCCGAACGTGTGCTTGACGATGTCGGGCTCGCGAATCAGGCAGCGGCTCCCGCGGCCACACTTACCGAAGGCGACCGAAAGCGTCTCGAGATGGCGAAAGCACTTGCTGCAAGGCCAGAGGTGTTGCTTCTCGACGAGATCCTCGCGGGATTGGCCGTCAGCGATGTGCAATCGATGCTGGACCTGATCGGAAGTGTCCGCGACAGGGGTATCGCTGTCGTACTCATCGAACACCGTGTGCAGGCGGTCGTTGATCTTGTGGACCGCATGGTTGTATTGCACGTCGGACGTGTGCTCTTTGAGGGCACCCCAGCCGAGGTTGTCGCTGCACCAGAGGTCATCGATATCTACTTGGGGAGGCGCCACCATGGCGATACTTGAAGTCGAGAGTCTCCGCGCATCGTACGGCGACCTCAGAGTACTTGAAGGTGTGTCGATCATGGTTGAAGCCGGAGAAACCGTGGCCATCTTGGGGCGCAACGCCGTGGGCAAGACCACGCTTCTTCGGGCGGTGTCTGGCGTCGTCGTTGAGTCCACGGGCCAGGTTCTGTTCGACGGTCAGCGCATCGACGTTCTACCAGCGCACGAGCGTGTTGAACTCGGGGTCATCCAGGTGCCACAGGGCAGAGGGCTGTTCTCCTCAATGACCGTGCGTGAGAACCTGATGCTCGGCGGGTATAGGCGAACTCGCGATCGGGCGGCTCGCGTTGACCAGGTCTTGGGGCTCTTGCCGGAGCTCGTTCCGCTTCTATCAAAGGGGGCAGGAGAGCTCTCGGGCGGCCAGCAGCAGTTGTTGGCGATGGCCCGAGCGCTCGTATCTGAGCCGAGGGTGCTGCTCCTCGATGAGCCTTCCTTGGGGCTAGCGCCAGTGCTCATCGATCGGATGTACGACGTGATCGATGTGATCCGACACGAGATGGGGCTCAGCGTGGTGCTTGTCGAACAGGAGGTTGACCGAGCTCTAGAGCTCGCCAATCGTGCCTATGTGCTCGACGAAGGCAGGGTCACTATTGAGGGGGACTCGTCGGTTGTCTCTGCTCATCCTGCGTTGAGCCAGGCGTTCGTCGGAAGTGCTGTTGACAAGTCAGACATCGACTAAGGAGGCTTCGTACATGGCGACTATCGAGTTCCCAGACCCAGAGAAGGTCAGTGGGAAGCTAGACCGAATCTTCACGACCATCCGACGCCGCGAGGAGAAGGTATTCGGTGTGAGCCGAATATCGAACGTGTGGCTGGCTCAGGCGCACGATCCTGAGTACCTACGATGCAACTGGGAACGATCTCGTGCGGTCATGCAACGTGGCAATGTCTCTCCAGAGACCAAAGAGCTGGTTGCTTCCTCGATTTCGATCATCAACCATTGTCGATACTGAATTGATTCGCATGTGGCCGCCGTGATGCGGTTCGGAAAGACGGAGGTAGGGGTCACGGAGTTGGTCGCGGTCACCGAGCATGTGCATGCTGCGTGCAGGATCACAGTTGGGCTGGGTTTGGAAGCGAGTGAACTCGGTTGGACAGCGCGACGGATTCTTGAGGTTCCGATGGAAGAGTCGACCGTATCGACGCGCAATGCCGCTGTCGAAGCCTCTAGTGAACGCGGAGTGGCGCTGTACTGGGATGTGCTTGCTCGGAACCGCAGATATCTCGAGGCGACGTGGAGGAAGCACCAGATTGTTCTCGCTGATGGTGAGCTGACCTCGACCGACAAGAAAGCGGTGGCATTCGCCGTGGCTGTGCAATCGGGATCGGCCTCATGGCGAGATCACTTTGCGCGAGGTCTTGAAGCAGACGGATTCACTCCGAGCGATCTCCTTGAGGTCGTCGGCGTTGTTGACCACTACAACAGTTTCAACAAGATCACTGACGCAATGCAGGTGGAGTCTGACATCGTCCCGCCGAAGCGGGGGTAGGGCCTCGTCACCTACTCGGCTTGCGCCGTCAGGCGGCCTGTGCGAGGAGTTCTTCGAAGCACACGGAGCAGCCAGCGGTGTCGCAGTGTGTGACGACCTTGACCGTGAGGCCCGCCTCGGCGAAGAACGCCTCGACGTCGGTGTCGGCGAGCGACGTGAGCTCGGTTGTCGATGGTGCTGTGGTGATGAGGTGCATCGTGTTCATGTGGGTAACGTATCAACCGCCTGTGACAGATTCTGTCCCTCCCCGCGAATCCGGGGCCTACCGGATCGTGCATGTATCAGGGACGCGTTGCCGGTGAACGTGAACCCGATGGTGCCAGAGGTCGATGCGTCTCTCGAACGCCTACTCTTGGCTCTATGGAATTCAAGCGGTACGCAGATGCGATCCCTTTCCAGTTCGGGGACTTCGAACTGCGAGAGCTCACCCCGGATGCGTTCAAGCTCGCCTCGTTCGCCGAGGTGATCGTTCCCATCGGTGTGGAACGCCCTGAACGGATATCGATCAAGGATCATCGCATCTACCTCTGTCTCCAAGGCGATATCGAGTTCACGATCGACGACGCTGTCGTCCACATCACGCGAGGCGACGTGCTCCACATCGACAAGGGTGAGAAGTACGGTTTCCACAACGGGGGATACGAAGAGGGGCGACTGATGCTCCTTCGCGTTCCCGGGCCCACGATGCCGGGCTCAGCACACGTCTGATCAGGCCGCTGCGGGCAGCACGTACCTCCACACCACGAGGAAGTGGATGGATGTTGCCGTGATCACCATGAGGTGGAACACCTCGTGGTACGAGAACACGCGCGGCCACAGACGCGGCCTGTTCGTGACGAGCAGCACGACCCCCACGGTGTAGATGATCCCGCCGAGCAGGAGGAGTGCCGAGGCGCTGGGGCCGAGTGTCAAGAAGAATGGGCGGGCGATGAGCACGCCGAGCCATCCCATCGATATGGCAAGCGCCATCGAGAATCCCTGTTGCTCCCGCGGGAAGAACGCGTGCTGGGCGAAGCCAACGAGTACGGCTCCCCATATGAGTCCGAGAACAATCCACATGAAGGGCCGTTCGAGGGTTGCGATGGCGATCGGCGTGTACGTTCCGGCGACGAGGACCAGGATCATGGAGTGGTCCAGGCGCTGCATCCGTCGTTTCCACTCATGGCGCCAGGGAACGGTGTGGTAGAGGGAGCTCGTGCTGTAGAGAGCGACCATCGCGAGGCCGAACACGATCGCACCGATGCGGATCCCCCAAGTCGGTGCCCGCGTCGCGAGGAAGACGGTGCCGAACACGGCAAGGATCGCCGAGGCGCCATGAAGGAACCCGCGCACGGGGTTCTGCATCTTTCCGAGTGTCCACCGTTCATCAGCCACGGAGGTGAGCGTACCGGATTGCCCCGCATTCTGCCCACCCGTTGCCTGTCTGGCCGCCTAGGCTTGGGGCAGTCGCCATGCATCGACCTATCGGAGACGATCGTGTCCCTCAAACAGCGAGCTACGCGCCCTTTGTACCGGCTGTACGAAGAGAGGCTGCTGTCGCATCTCAACCGCGATGCCCTGCCACGGCACATCGGCGTGATCCACGACGGACACAGGCGCTACGCGCGGGCTGAGGGGCTTCCCGACTACGAAGCCTCCTACAGGGTCGGCATGACGAAGTTCGAGGAGTTCCTCGAATGGACGGCCGAACTCGAGATCCCCGCGGTCACCTGTTGGCTGCTCTCCACAGAGAATCTCCAGCGAGCGGACGAGGAACTCGCCCCCTACTACAACGTCCTGATCGATCTCTTCGAGCGCATCCCGCATTCACCTGCAGGTGTGGGGGTACAGGTGAGGTTCATCGGCAGTCTCGATCTGCTCCCCGCGGATCTCGTCGAAGCGGCCAAGCATCTCGAAGAGGCATGCTGGTCAGGGCCGCGGCGCGTCACCATCGCCCTTGCATACGGTGGACGCCAGGAGATCGTCGATGCGGTCAAGGATCTTGTCACCGATCTTGCAGCTGATGGCGTAGGCGCGGGCGAGATGGCTAGCCACATCGACAGGGATGCGATGTCTGCCCGCATGTACGCGTCGGACCTTCCTGATCCCGACCTCGTGCTGCGGACATCGGGTGAGGCCCGCCTCTCCGGTTTCCTCCTGTGGCAGGCCGCGTACGCGGAGTACTCCTTCGTCGATGTCTACTGGCCAGCTTTCCGTCGTGTCGACTTCCTGCGCGCCATGCGCGACTTCACCCACCGCGAGCGCCGCTACGGGAGATAGGGCTTTGGCGCCCAACTGGTGCGTACCCGCACCGGAAGT
>CAYLIR010000020.1:0-13899 GCA_964383515.1 uncultured Acidimicrobiaceae bacterium | reverse complement strand
GTGCCTGGATCCCGTTGGTGCCTTCGTAGATCGGGGTGATACGAGCATCGCGGTAGAACTGGGGTGCCCCAGACTCCTCGATGAACCCCATGCCACCGAATACCTGAACTCCGATCGATGCAACATCGACGCCGTGGTCGGTGCACCACGACTTTGTGATGGGGGTCAGCAGCGCGAGGCGGTCGCGCGCGGCGTCGCGCTCGTCGTGTGTCGCGCCCGAGTGCATACGGTCATCAGCGGCGACGGCGTCGTAGACGAGGCCACGCATAGCCTCGGTGTAGGCCTTCATGGTCATGAGCATGCGGCGCACATCGGGATGTTCGATGATCGGTGATGGTTCGGTCGCTCCCGGAGCTCTGCCCTGCCTGCGTTCCTTTGCGTAGGAAGCCGCGTGCTGGTACGCGCGCTCGGCGACAGCGAGGCCCTCGAGGCCGACTTCGAGACGCGCCTGGTTCATCATCGTGAACATGTAGCGCATACCGTGGTTCTCTTCACCGATGAGGTAGCCGGTCGCGTCTTCGAATGAGAGCACGCATGTCGGGCTTGCATGGATGCCGAGCTTGTGCTCGACGGAGACGACCTCGACCGTGTTGCGCGCGTCCGGAGCGCCGTCGTCGTCGAGGAGGTACTTGGGGACGAGGAACAGCGAAATCCCCTTCGTGCCTGCAGGCGCACCGGGCAGGCGGGCGAGCACCATGTGGATCACGTTGTCTGCAAGGTCGTGGTCTCCCCAGGTGATGAAGATCTTGGTGCCGTTGATGCGGTACGTCCCGTCGCCGTTGGGTTCAGCTTTCGTCCTGAGTGCACCGACATCCGAGCCGGCTTCGGGTTCGGTGAGCACCATCGTTCCCGTCCACTCGCTTGCGATGAGCTTGGCGAGATACCGGTCGCGCAGTTCGTCGCTTCCATGGCGTGTCAACAGCGTGATGCCGCTGCCCGTGAGCATGGGGTTGAGGGAGAACGCGAGATTCGCCGACGTCATCATCTCGGAGATGGCGATCCCGAAGGTCTTCGGGAAGCCGTGGCCGCCATACGTAGGAGACCCGGTGACAGCGGTCCAGCCTGCGTCGACGAGCTTCTTCCAGACAGGCTTGAACTCGTCCGGGGTGACAACCTGCCCATCGACGAGCTTCGCGCCCTTGTTGTCTCCGACTTCGTTGGTGGGAGCGAACACCTCTGAGAAGAATCGGGCAGCTTCGTCGAGCGCTCCTTGGATCGTGTCCGTGTCGACATGGTCGAACTCGGGCGCTTCGATGATCGACTCGATGGCAGCGATCGTCTCGAGCGTGAACAACATGTCTCGGACCGGTGGTGTGTAGTCAGCCATGGCTACCAGACTACAACCGCTCGATCTCAGCCAGCAGCTCGCGGCGCGCTGTTGCTCGATCACTACCGTGCTCGTTCGGTAGGCTCATGGGATCGTCTATCTACCGGAGCAACCCACATGCGATACCGCCGCCTCTTCTTCCTCGTTGTCGTTGTTGGCATCCTGTCCACCGCTTGCAGCAGTACAGAGCAAGCGGATTCGAGCACTTCGACAACGGAGGCAACGGCCGTGACCGCAGCACCGGACACGACCCAAGCAACAGGATCTACGTCGGCAACAGATTCCGGCGACCTCGTTGTTCAAGATGGCGATACCGTTGAGGTTCACTATGTGGGAACGCTCGATGATGGTTCCCAGTTCGACTCGTCGCGTGACAGGGGAACACCGTTCACGTTCACCGTCGGATCGGGCCAGGTCATTCCAGGGTTCGACGAAGCGGTCCGTGGAGCGAAGATCGGCGATATCAAGACGGTGCGCATAGAAGCCAAGGATGCCTATGGCGAGGTCAGCGAAGAGAACATCATCGACGTGCCGTACGACCCGGCCCTCGGTGAGGTGAAGGTTGGTGACCGGGTGACCTTCGGCGCGGGTAGTCCCGCGATCGTGCTCGAAGTCTCCGAAGACACCGTCAAGCTCGATGCCAACCATCCGCTTGCAGGCGAAGCGCTCACGTTCGAGATCGAGATTCTCGACATCACAAGGCCGTAGCTGAGGTGTTTCGCCGATCAACGGCTTTCTGCAGGCTCCTGCTGGGGATCGTCGGTGGTGATCGACCAGATCGCCCGGAACACGTCTGACGTCTGTTCGAGGCTCTTGGCCGTTCCCACGGCAGCGACTCTTCCGCCGTCCATGACGATCACCTTGTCGGCCATGGCGAGCACAGCGCGCCGATGTGATACGACGAGGGCGGCAACGTTCGCACGCGCAGCGAAGAGTCGCGACCACAAGGTGCGTTCCGTTTCAACGTCAAGTGCCGAGGAAACGTCGTCGAGCACGACGAGTTGTGGCTTCCGTGCGAACATGCGCGCTGATGCCGATCGTTGCACTTGGCCGCCAGACAGGCGCACACCGCGTGGCCCGATCATCGTTTCGAGGCCGTTTTCCATGATCTCCACGTCGCGTGTCATCGTGGCGATGCGGATCGACTCGGCGAGCTCTTCGTTGCTGACCCCGGTGCCGAGATCGAGGTTGTCGCGCAGCGACATCGAGAAGAGCCTGGGAACCTGTGGCGTGTACGCGACCCGTGGAGGTATGAGGACGCGCGAGGGATTCTCGACAGGATCGCCATTCCACAAGATGGTCCCTGACGCTGCAGGGAGTAGGCCGAGGAGCGTGCGCAGGAGCGTCGTCTTGCCAGAGCCGATGCGTCCGGTGACGACGACGAACTCGCCCTTCCTGACAGCGACGTCGACATCCTCGATACCCGCGTTGCTCCCCGGATACCGGTAGGTCAGGCCACGTCCCTCGACCATCGCGAACGGCTGAGGCGAAGCGAGAGGCTCGACTGGCGTTCGCTCCTTGGTCTCAAGGTGCAGCGGTGTGTCCGATACGAGGCGGTTCCACGGTTCACCGGCCATCGTGGCTGTGAGACGCTGAAAGGACACCCCGGCCTGCTTCACGCGTGCGACGAACATGCCGTAGAAGAACGCCATCTCGGTGATCTGCGTGATGAGGTACACGAACAGTGCGAACTCGCCGATAGAGATGCTGTGGTTTCCCACCCCACCGAATCGACCGGCCGCGAGGAGCAGGATGACGCCTGTTGCGATGTTGACGGTGTTGCGGAACGTCGCTTCGAGCATGGCAGTGAGTGTGCGGTCCTTGACCATCATCGACCGCCGCACGTCGTTGAGTGCGGCGAACCGTTTGAGCATGTGGCGTTCAGCTCCAGCAACCTTGACAGACTGAGTTGCCGTGAACACCTCTCCGAGGTATCCGGTGATGTCCTCGGTGGCGCGACGAGCACGGAGTCGATACCGCTGCACCATGCCGCCCGTCCTGTTCGCCACGATGCCAACGACGATGACCGGGAGTGTCGCCGCGACGGTGATGACCGGATCGATCCTCCACAGGATCACGAACGAGATGATGCCTGAGATGCCTGCGCCGGTGACGTCCACGGAGAAATCGAAGGGTTCTACGATGTGGTCGACATCGTCGCGCATCCTGCTTACGACCTCGCCAGGGCTCTCTTCAAGTGCTGCGGCCCCCGGGAGTTCGTAGATACGTTCCATGAGGTTCTTACGCATCAGGGCACCGGCGTGAAACAGCATCGATGCGTGGTTGCGCATGCCCAAGAAGATGAACATGGTCCGTCCTGCGGCATATGCGAACGTCGCAGCGACAGCCCAGATGATCTGGGAGGTTGTGATCGTGTTCGCCAGTGCGTCGAAGTACTGTGCGATGATGATTCCCACGACGATCTGCATCGACCAGATGCTGATCCACAGTGCCTGGGCGATGGCGTAGCGCAACGGTTGCCTTCTGATGAGCTCCCACATGACCCTTCCGAACCAGGGTGTTGCCGAACGACTCATGAGAGCACCTCTTCCATGCCGGTCGCGAGGAGTCCGCTGAGCAGCGAGTCGGGGTCGGCTGCGAGCACTGTGCGCTCGCCGGCTTCGATGACCCTGCCGTTGTCGAGGATGATGATGTCGTCGGCGCGCTGCACCGTCGAGAGCCGGTGTGCGATGATGATCGCCGTGCGGTTCTCGAGCAGATGATCGATCGAACGTTCGATCAGCGCCTCTGTTGCGGGGTCGAGCCGAGACGATGCTTCGTCGAGGACGACAACGCCTGGGTTGCGCAGGAACACCCGCGTGAACGCGAGGAGTTGTGCTTGTCCCGCCGATAGCCCACCGCTTCCCGATTCGAGGATCGTGTCGAAGCCGTTTGGCAGCGAATCGAGCCACTCACCGAGTTCGAGGCGCTCGATGGCCGATCGCAGCTGGTCGAGCGAGACCGTCTCGTCGAAGAAGGTCAGATTGTCGCTGATAGGGGCGCGGAAGAGTTGCACGTCCTGGGTCACCATCGCAACGTGGCGCCGCAGATCCGCGAGGTCGATGTCGCGTACGTCGTGGCCTCCGACCCTCACAGAGCCGTTCTGCGGTTCATGGAGGTGCATGAGGAGGCGAGCGATCGTCGATTTGCCGCTACCGGTGCGGCCGAGAAGGCCAAGAACGCGGCCCGGTTCGATCGAGAAGCTGACCTCGTCGAGCACCGTCTCGCTCCCACCGTCGTCGTCGTATGCGAAAGTCACAGAGTCGAACATGACGGCGAGCGGGCCATCCGGGAGCGCATAGACACCACGATGTGTCATCGGTGACGTTCTGTTGAAGAGATCCTGGACACGCTCGATCGACGCACCGGCTTTCTGCAGGTCGATGAGCTCCTCTCGGATCTGTTCTATCGGCCTGTGCACCATCTGGATGTACTGCACGACGATGTACACGCCCCCGATCGTCAGAGCACCTGCAGCGTATTGCCAGGCACCGAGGACGAACGCAGCGGCAAGCGAAGCGAAGAACATCGCCATCGACGTTGACCACATCATCGCCCATCCTGTCCACACTCTGACGGTCTCAGGGAGCCACCTGCGCTGGATCGCGTCGAAGCGTGACAGCATGTAGCTTGTTGCACCGTTCGCCTCGATGTCTTCCTTCCCGTCGATCTGCTCACCGACGAACCCGTACATCTCTGCGCTGGTGGCACGCAGCGCCTTCTGCCACGGTACGATGACGCCGTGGAGTCTGGAGAGCGCTCCGAACGTGATGGCGAGCAGCAGTGTCACGACCAGGCCGATGATCCACGACTCGATCCACAGCATCACGACGATCCCCGCGATCAGGGCTCCGTTGCCGACGATCTTGACGATCATCGACGAGAAGAAGTTCGATAGGGCGGTGACGTCGCCGTCGATCCTTTCGATCAGCGTTCCCGGGCTGGTCGACTTGTGGAAACCCATGTCGAGACGGAGGACATGCTCAGCGAGGTCGATCCGGAGTTGGTTCGTTGCGGACCACCCGACCTGTTCCGCGAGATAGGTCGCCCAGACGAGCAGCCCCTGGTGAGCGATGGCGATCGCCATGAACGCAGCCGCGATCGGGATGAGCGTGCCGACATCGTCCCCGGCAACGGCGCGGTCGATGAACGCCTTGATGAGTTGCGGGTTGACGAGTTGGAGTGCGATCGTAGATGCGAGGACGAACGCGAGCAGCACAGCAGTACGGCGGTACGGTCGCAGATAGCCGCTGAAGAGTCGGAGATAGGGCCGAATCGGGATCATGGATGGTCCTTGGTGGGAGGGAAAGAGGTGCGAGATGGCGGCACGACGACACGGGAGTCGTCAGCGGGTGGGTGTCTACCGCATCGGGGCGCGCGCGGAAGCCGGTGATGTGTCGACTGGTCGAGCCTGCCGTCTCATCGGTCCTCCTTCGTCGCGTTCCTAGCCCCGCAAGGAACCGGGGTAGCGATGCTCGCAGAGGTTCGCACCTGTGTCAAGGTCAGCACCAGCCCGGACACAGGAATCCTGCCGATGTCTGGAGAGGCGGGTGCAGGAACAGGTGGCCGTTCTCGGTAAGACGTCTACCCTGTGGGCATGGCGATTCTCCGTGCTTTCAAACAGTCTGTCCTCGAACTCGGCAGAACAGAGGCGAAGGCGAAGGCGCGTCCGTTGATCGTTGGTGGTGAGTCGCTCGATCGGTCTGCCGCTGGCATGGATGCCCGGACCGGTGAACGCGCCGTGATGTTCTGGGTGCTCAGTGACCGGGCGTTGTTCCTCGTCGTCGGGTCGGATCCGGGTGATTTCGCCTACCGCGTCCCGTACGAATCGGTCGGGGAGTTCCGCCTCGACCATGACGATTCCGCCGAGTTCCTCCCATGGTACGTGCGCGTGGCACTCGACCCCGTTCCCTCCGGTGTCGTCACGCGTCTCAAGGAGGGGAACCCGCCAGGACAACCGCTGGGCTCACCCCCTCCCGTTGTCGTCGAGGGCGATGAGCTTGCCAAGCTCGTGCGAGGCGAGACGATTCCCCTTGCCGGATTCGGTGCATTCCCGAAGCGGTTTCGCGACGCGCTGACGAGACGCATGGAACTCGCGGGAAGGCCCGTATCTATCACGGGCGCTGAGGCAGCGGACCGCACCGTCCTCGGCGGCAAGCGGGTGCCAGCGCTCAAGAAGCCGAGACGGCGCTAGCTGCTCGGGTCTCCCTCGATCAGCCGGGGAGCATTCCTTCGGGTGAATCCGACCGAGTGTTCCCAGTCCGCCAGGAGCGTGCGCAGCGCAGCGACGAACGCGAGGGGTTGGTCGAGCATGACGTGGTGGTACGCCTCGGGTATGGATACGACGGGTGCGACCCTGCCCATCAGTTCGTACATGTATTCGGCGGTGTCTGGCGGTACGACGGCGGACTTCTCACCAGTGAACAGAGCGACCCGACACCGCACAGAGGCGAGTTGGTCCCGCAGCGGGGTGAGCGTCCCGGTGAACAGTTTGGGATCGAACTTCCAGGTCCATCCCTCGTCCGTTTTGTGCAGCGAGTTCCGTGCGATGTACTCGATGATGTAGTCGTTCTCGCATGGTTGGGGCGGGATCAGCCGGAAGTGTTCCATGGCCTCGTGGAGTGTCGGGTATACGCCGGGTGCTTTGAACGCTCTGCCAGATCGGCCTTCCTCGGACTCCGGGTCCGGTCGACGTACCGGTGCATCGACGAGGACGGCGCCAGCGAGATCGTCACCGTAGGTCGCGGCGGTCTGGATGGTCACGAGACCGCCGAGGCTGTGGCCGACAACAACGGGTGGGCCGGGGAATCCCGCGTGCTTGGCGACCGCCATGACCTCCTTGGCCCATGTGGTGTGCGAATACTCGTCTCTACGGCCAGAATCACCGTGTCCGGACAGGTGGAGGGCGATCGGATGCCACTTCTTCGTGAACATCGGTGCGATGAACGACCACCACTGGGCGTGGGCGGCGCCCCCGTGGACGAATACCAGCCCGGGCTTCCCACAATCGCACCACGACAGGTATCGAATGGGTGTTCCCTCGACCACGACCTCGTGTTGTTTGGGTTCATCTGCGATCGCTTCGGCGAACCAGCCAGGAGCTGTGCTACCCACTGCCGCGTACCTCCTCGGGGAGCAGGAACCAGCGAAGGTCCTCGAAAGAGGCCGTGGCTTGCAACGGCGGAGCAGCCGGCCCTGAAGAAGGATCGATGGAGGCGAAGAGCGACCGAGCCTCCTCGATGTACGCTGAGAGCTCGTAGTCGTCTGCGACCTCAGGGGACTCGGGATAGTGGAGCGCCCCATCGCTGTAGTCGATATCGAAGAGCGAGAACGGGGTGTGCCCCCGACCGTCGACGTGTTCCCAGGCGGCTGTTGCCGCGTCGAATCGGTACCACGGGAGGAGCTTCCAGCCGTGGCTCGCCACGAGATGCACGGCTTCGAGGATGAAATCGAAGACAGCGTCCGAGATGAAGTAGTTGAAGTTGACCCGGATCCAGCCGGGCTTGATGCCCTCGCATCCCAGGGTGACCTCGTCCGCGATCTCGTGAGAGTGCTTGTCGTCGATTCCGAGGAGTGCATGGCCGTACGGGCCAGCGCACGAGCACCCGCCGCGAGACTGGATCCCGAAGAGGTCGTTGAGGAGTGACACGACGAAGTTGTGGTGCAGATACTGGCCTTCGTGCTTGACGACGAACGAAACGATGCTGAGGCGTTCCGCGGTCGGGTTTCCGAGGATCTCCAGGTTCGGGTTCTCTTGCCAGGAGGCAATCGCCCTCGCGATGTAGGAGGACTCGAGAGCCCGGATACGATCTGACCCGACGGCTTCTTTGAGTTGGAAAACGAGGCCTGCACGGATGGACTCGATGATGGCGGGGGTGCCGCCCTCCTCCCGGTGCTCGATATCAGCGATGTACTCATGGGAGTCTGGCCGTACGAACGAGACGGTTCCGCCTCCTGGGACACTCGGGACAGGGTTCGTGAAGAGCGCCTTTCTGGCGATGAGGAGGCCAGGCGTGCCGGGGCCGCCGATGAGCTTGTGTGCCGAGATGAAGATGGCGTCCTTGTACGCATCGGGGTTGTCTTCTGGGCGCATATCGATGCCGACGTATGGCGCTGCGGCGGCAAAATCCCAGAACGACAGCGCACCGTACCGGTGCAGGAGGCTGGCGATCCCATGGGTGTCCGAGAGGATGCCGGTGACGTTGGAAGCCGCGGAGAACGATCCGATGAGCATCGGCCTGTCAGCGTACCGTGCCAGCTCGGACTCGAGCTGTCCCTGGTCGATGTGGCCGTCGCTGTCCTCACCGATCTTGACGACGTCAGCGATCGATTCACGCCATGGGAGCTCGTTGGAATGGTGTTCGAACGGCCCGATGAACACGACAGGCCGCTCCGACTCGGGGATGACGTCGGAGAGGTGGTAGCGGTCGTCGAGCGGGCGCGGGATCGTCAATCCGAGAACACGGATCATCCGGTCGACGGCGCCGGTCGATCCTGAGCCGACGAAGAGGACAGCATGATCCTCATCCGCCCCGACGCAGCGGCGGATGATCTCGCGCGCGTCCTCACGGAACTTCGACGTTTGGAGTCCGGTCCCTGAAGACTCCGTGTGCGTGTTGGCATAGAGGGGCATCACGACATCGCGGATGTAGTCCTCGATGAACCCGAGTGAGCGACCCGATGCCGTGTAGTCGGCGTAGGTGACACGTCGGTCTCCAAAGGGCCCCGGCACGACGTTCTGGGTGCCGATGACCGAATCGCGGATGGTGGAGATGAGGTCCATGGAGACAGCGTAGTTGACCCCACCCGGGTTCCCGCCTTCAGCAGGCGCGGGCGCACCTATGGCAGGATCGCTCCTTCGCGTACGAGGAGGTCGTGCTTTGTCACCGGCCCGAAGGCGTAGCTTCCGACAGACCCGTCTGCGCGTACGACCCTGTGGCAGGGGATGATGAGGGGTACGGGGTTCTTGCCGAGTGCGGTGCCTACGGCACGCACCGCTCCCGGCTTGTCGAGCCTGTCTGCGATCCATCCATAGGACCGCACGGTGCCGGGGGCGATCGTGCGGCACGTCTCGAGCACAGACCGCTGGAAATCGGTGACGCCGGTGAGGTCAACCGCTATCTCGCGTGCCTCGCCCGTGTCGAGTGCGACGGTGACTTTCTCATCGAGGTCGTCTGGCAACGACGGCGCTTCGAACACGGCTCTTGGATGACGGGCGCGCAGTGCTGTGAAGTCACCACAGACGGAGCGTGGCACGAGCGCAGTGATACCGCGCGGGTTCCAGGAAATCCACACCGGCCCGATCGGGCTGGCCACGACCGTTGCCTGGTCTGCTTCGTCGGCGGCACCGAGCGTGTCGTGTTCGAGGTTGTTCGGCGGTGTGGCGGCAAGGTCGCTGAGAGGCTGTTCGATGCTCGTCATGTGGTCCCCTTGGTTTCGATGATGGCGCGCAGCCTTGCGATCCCTCGTGATATGCCTGGCTTGGCCATCCCCACAGGCCTCCCTGTCACATCCGCGAACTCGCGTACGGGGAGGTCGACGACGCGGCATAGGATGCCAGCGGTTCGCTGTGGACGTGGCAGGGAGCAGAGAGGCCGATTCCAGCCAGTGTCGTCGAAGTGGCCGTGTGTCTCAGACGCGAGTGCGCCTGGTGAGGGCAGCGGGCTGGTTCTGTGTGGACGTCCCGCCCGTGCGGGGCGCACATCGGTCGGGGCGCGGTGTGTCATCGTTTCCGTACCTTAGAGAACCTCACGGCACCCGACTCGCTTGCATTGGGCGTTCTTCGATGTGGTTCCTCAGGAGTTGTGCGACTCGATGACGCTGATCACCTGATCGGCGACCTTCTCCTGGATGCCCCTGTCGAGATGGCTGGTGAACCCCACGCATGAGCAGTTGATCTCGCCGAGCACGTACTTGTCCTCACCGTTCTCGTCGTAGTCCAGCATGAAGTCGGCGGTCCAGATCAACGGGATGTCCCAGCCGCCGAGCTTCTCCATCACCGTGGCGATGTTGTCGTCGAAGAGCTTCGTCAGCTCGGGCCACTCGGACGGATCGTCATAGCGGTACTTCGCACCCGAGAACAGCGTTGCCGAGAAGGCATCCTCCGTATCGGCTGGCTTCTTGTGGACGACGAAGACGGGGTCGGCGCCCACGAGGAGGATCCGCACCTCACCTTCGACGATCCTGGGCATGAACGGCATGTCGAGCAGCATCCCGCCATCGCCGACGAGGTACTGGTTGCAGAACTCCATGAATTCGCCGAGCTCATGCATCTCCACATGGTTGTCGACAGCTTCAGTGCACTTGATCTTCGTGTCGAGTGGGAGGCTGTCGCCAGGCTCGTACGGCCGGTCGTCCACAACCACGACGCGCCAGATGCCTTCGCCCGTCGATCCTCTGTTCTGTTTGAGGACTCGCTCGCCTTTCGAGAGCGACACGGGGAAGCTCCTCGTGAGCTCGTCGAGGTCGTAGTAGGAATAGGTGTCGTCCGGTACGAGTTCGGTGTCGGTGAGGTGCACGAGCGCATCCTTCGCCCCGTATCCGATCATCGCATCGGGGTGTGGCATGCCGATCACACCCTCGTCGGTGAGCGCGCGGAGCATATCGAAGAACTTCGTTTCGCCTCCAGGGATGCTGCCCGGGTTGACGCGTGGCACGTATGCATCGAAGTCCTTGACGATGTAGTCGAAGATCTCGTCCCGTTTGTCGTCCGTGTAGAAGATCGTCTCGGCGTGCCATCCCTTGTCGAGCAATGCTTCGACCATGGGCATGGTGTCACGCCGGTGGCCGTCGGGGCCCTTGTCCGATCCCCCTGGAGCCTCGATGAATATGACGCGCTTGTTCATGCTCTACTCCTTCGTCGGCGTCTGGCCGAGCACCGCCAGCTCGCAATCCATGGTACCCGGTACCCGTGCCCCTGAATCGTGGGGCCGTTGCAGCGACGCTCGCTGCTCGCGAGAGGGGATCGAGTTGTGGAATCTTTTCGCCCTCGTATGCTCTGGGTGTGGACAACCCTGATATCCCCATCACCGAGCCCGAAGACGATGCATACTGGGACATGCTCGCGGATGAAGCGGAGACCATTCCGCCTCCACCGTCTCCTCCACCCGTGGCACCGACAGTGCCTGCACGGCCACCGGTCACCGTTGACACGACCGAGATGTACGCGATGCTCGGGGAGGTGTTCGGCTATTCGAGCTTCCGGCCGGGCCAGGAAGATGTGATCGCAGCGGCCATCTCTGGCGTCGACTGTCTCGCGGTGATGCCGACGGGTTCGGGGAAGTCGCTCACGTATCAGCTGGCATCTCGCCTGGTCGGCGGGACCACACTGGTCGTGTCTCCCCTGATCGCTCTGATGAAGGATCAGGTGGATGCCGCTCGGGAGCTTGGCATCTCGGCGACGTTCCTCAACTCGAGTATCGAAGCGGGCGAGCGTGACCGGCGCATCGCCGCACTCATCGCCGGGGAGTACGAACTGGTGTACATCGCCCCCGAAGGGCTGTCGAACTACCTGGGAGATGTTCTCGATCGGGCCGACGTCCGTCTCGTTGCGGTCGACGAGGCGCACTGCATCAGCCAATGGGGCCACGACTTCAGGCCCGCATACCGCAAGCTGTACCAACTCAAGAACCGGTACGGCGTTCCCGTGCTCGCGCTCACCGCAACAGCCACGGATCAGGTACGCATGGACATCGTCGACCAGCTCGGGCTCGACGATCCTGTGGTCGTGCATACGTCGTTCTTCAGGCCGAACCTCAAGCTTCATGTGTACAAGAAGGGCACACACGGCGGTGTCAAGATCACTGTCAAAGACTCGATCGGCAAGATCTGTGCATCGATGCCGGGTGAGAGCGGTATCGTGTACACGGGGACGCGCAGTGGTGCCTCCTCGACAGCGAAGTACCTGCGATCCATCGGTGTGCGTGCTGCTGCCTACCACGCCGGACTCGATGCTGAGGAGCGCACGAAGGTCCAGGACGCGTTCATCAACGATGAGATCGATGTCGTATGCGCAACGGTTGCATTCGGGATGGGGATCGACAAGTCCAACGTCCGCTTCGTGATCCACAGGGACATGCCCAAGTCGATCGAGGGCTACTACCAGGAGATCGGGAGGGCAGGGCGTGACGGTGTCGACAGCGACTGTTTCCTCTTCTACTCGTGGGCTGATGTCAAGTCTCTCGAACGGCTCGTGTCGGGCAGCGACAACGCAGAATCTCAACTGTCCCATGTCAAGGTCATGTACCGCCTTGCGGAGTCGGACAAGTGCGTCCACCGGGAGATAGCGAAGCATTTCGGGGAGGCCATCGACGATTGCGAAACCTCATGTGCTCGTTGCGCAGACCTCGGATTCGATCTTGTCGGCATTGCGGCGCCGCCTGCTGCAGGCACTGCGAGAGGCGCTGGCGCTGGTGGCAGCGTTGCGGCCCGTGCTGAACCGTTCTCCCCCGAGCACCAGGGCTTGTTCGAGGAGCTGCGTAGATTGCGCAAGCGTCTTGCACGAGAGCGCGGTGTGCCCGCCTATGTCGTGTTCAACGATGCAACGCTGCGGGAGATGGCCACGATGCGTCCAGCGAACGTGGCAGAGCTGCTCGCCGTCAAAGGCGTCGGGGCGAAGAAGATCGCCACATACGGGGACGCATTCCTCGCCGCGATAGCGTCGTTCGGGGACGCCTGACGTCTCACCGGACGATGGTTGGCAGCTCGGCAAGGTCGGTGATGGAATAGTCGACGTTGTCGGGCTTCGGTGCGTCCGAATGTGCGGCGTACCAACAGGTGCCGATGCCGTAGCCCACGCCACCTGCCATGTCGGAGCTCAGGCTGTCTCCGATGATGAGCGTTGTCGCCTTGTCCGGTTGTCCGAGCTGGTCGAAGACGATGTCGAAGATCTCGGGCCCCGGCTTGGCGAAACCGACTTCACCTGAGATCACGACGGCGTCGAAGTACCTGTCGAGGTCGAGCCTGGCGAGCCTCGCACGCTGCACCTCGCCGATCCCGTTCGTGATCAACGCAACCGTCGCTGTCGTGGCGAGCTCTGCAAGCACTTCGCGCGCTCCTCGATAGAGGCCGCCGAAGGCTCCGAGGCCGTATACGAAGTCGTTCCCCATCGTCACCGGATCGGCTTCGAGGTCGGTTGCATCGATCAGTTGTCGAAAGCGTTCCGTACGCACGTCGTTCGGCGTGATCTCACCGCGTTCGACTCCGGCCCACAGCGCCCGGTTGATCGTCGTGTACGTGTCGAGATAGACATGCGGGTCAGCTGCCCCAGCACGTGTGAGGGTGTAGTCGAACGCGGCAGCCTCCGATGTGCGCCCGTCGACGAGCGTGAAATCAAGATCGAACAGAAGTGTGGTGTATCGCATGGTCCCTCGCGGCAGTGTCGCCGCAAGGGTACCTGCGATGGTGGTGCGTTTCGCGTGTTCTACGGCGTCCAGATCATCATGATCTCGGTTGCTTCCCCGTCGTTGACATACACCCACGCTTGTGAGCATGCGATGATCGGGCACAGCGTGATCGCCCCGGTGTCGGCGCGCCACGTCGAGTAGGGCTGTGTGATCCAGTTGCTCGTGGAG
>CAYLIR010000019.1:0-13961 GCA_964383515.1 uncultured Acidimicrobiaceae bacterium | reverse complement strand
CGAAGGGGGTGCGGGTAGCTGATAACCTCTCTGGCATGGACATTATCGGGCTCGGGATCGACCTTGCAGAGGTGCCGCGTGTGCGGCGCCTGCTCGCCAAGAACGCCGACTCGTTCCGACGCCGGTGCTTCACTGATCGTGAATGGGAGTACGCGCACCGGTTCGCGGATCCTTCCGAACGCCTCGCCGCGCGTTTCGCTGGCAAGGAAGCCGTGATGAAGAGTATGTTCACCGGCTGGCGCAGGATCCCGTGGAGGGACATCGAGATCACCGGCGGCGGACCCCCAAGCGTGAATCTCTACCGCAAGGCCAGAGCACGGGCTGAACTGCTCGGCATCACGGACATCAAGATCACGATCACCCACACGGGCGGCAACGCGATGGTGTTCGTTGTCTCTCAGGGGGAGCACGCCTGATGGAGCCGGTGCTCTCTGTCGCGGAGATGGAACGGGTCGATGCGCTCGCTGCTGGACGCGTCGATGCGCTGATGGATGCTGCAGGCTTCTCCGTGGCGATGTCGGCAACAGCTATGGGTGTGGGCTACGGATCCGTTGTACGCGTGCTTGCCGGGCGTGGGAACAACGGCGGCGACGGGTACGTCGCTGCACGTTACCTTGCACGTCGAGGCGCTGCGGTCACGGTCCATCACCTTGGGCTGCCCAATGTGGAGTCCGTGGCCGGGAGGGCCATGCAGGCAGCCGCACGCATGGGTATCCGCATCGAACCCATCGGTGACGTCGTTGCCGGTGACCTCGTCATCGATGCGCTGTTTGGAACCGGGTTCAGGGGTGAGCTTCCCGCCGTGGCGGTGCCATGGACGGTGATCGGTGTGCCCGTCCTGTCTGTCGACATCCCCTCTGGCGTGTCCGGAGACACGGGACTTGCCACAGGAGCGTCATTCCACGCGCAACGAACAGCGACGTTCCATAGGCTCAAGACGGGCCATGTGCTCGGCGACGGCCCCGACCTTTGCGGCGTCGTGGACCTGTACGACATCGGCCTCGTCGGTGGTGAACCGGTGGTGTGGCGTTTCACCGACGACGATGTCGTGCCATGTGTACGCCCCCGTACTGCACACAAGTGGTCAGTCGGTGCGGTCGCTACGATCGGAGGCACTCTGGGGCTCACCGGGGCTGCGGTCCTCGCTGCCCGCTCTGCGATCGCGGCAGGCGCAGGCATGTCTGCCATCCTTACAACCTCTGGCACCGCGCAGGCCTACGAGATCATGGCACCGGACATCGTGGCGATCCAAGCGGGAGAGAACGAGACATGGGTCGACGCATCGACGGTGCTCGACCGCCTGAGCCGATTCGATGCGCTCATCGTTGGTCCGGGACTTGAGCGCGAAGATCCGCGCTTCGTCACCGACCTGGCTGCCGGGTTCGAAGGAACGCTGGTCCTCGATGCCGGGGCACTCGACACACCAGAGATCATCGACACGCTCGCGCGCAGGCCCGGTAGCACCATCCTGACACCGCACGCAGGGGAGTTCGAGCGGCTCGCCGGTTCACATCCGACGCCCGACGCGGTTCTGGATCTCGCAGAGCGAGCCGAAGCGGTCGTCCTCGCAAAAGGGAATCCAACGAAGGTCGCTGGCGACGGCGAGCTCATCGTCGTCGATGCGGGAGGCCCCGAGCTCGCCACCATCGGAACGGGTGACGTGCTCGCTGGCATGATCGGCGCGTTCTGTGCCTGCGGTCTGCAACCCATAGAAGCAGCAACTACTGCCGCACACATCCACGGCGTTGCAGGCAGGTCCCTCCAGGAGAAGGAAACCGTGTCCGCCCCTGCCCTTGTCCGGGAGATCGCAGCTACGATGGCATCGTACCTCTCGAGCATGGTGGATCCGAGGAGACCGTAGCAGCATGAGACCGTCGTGGATCGAGATCGACCTGGACGCGATCGAGAACAACGCTCGCGAGATCGCCGCCCACATCGCGCCATCGGAACTGTGCGCGGTCGTCAAGGCAGACGGGTACGGGCACGGGGACATCCCTGTTGCCCGCGCCGCGCTCGCAGGCGGAGCGGGGCTCCTCGCCGTCGCTCTCGTCGAGGAAGGCGTCCGGTTGCGTGAAGCGGATATCGACGTGCCCATCCTGATCCTGTCGGAGCCGACACCGCCCGAGGTTCCATCGATCATCACACACGGCCTCGTCCCAACCGCGTACACAGCGACGTTCGTCGACCAGATCGCAGATGCCGCCGAGGATGCCGCAGCGATCCCATATCCCGTACATCTGAAGCTGGACTCCGGCATGCATCGCGTAGGAACGCCCCCCGTCGACGCATTCGAGATCGCCCGCAAGATCGACGCGGACGGACGCCTCACACTTCAGGGTGTCTTCACGCACTTCGCTGTCGCAGATGACGACCCCGACTACACACGCACCCAGAACAGGGAACTCGAACGTTTCGCCGATGCCCTCCAAGTCGAGGGGATCGTCCCAACGCTGCTCCATGCAGCGAACACAGCGGCGGCTTTCGGCTACCCGGAGACGCACCACGACATGTGCCGTGTCGGCCTGGGATTGTATGGGCTCAGGCCCACAGCCGAGCTGGGGAAGGACATCGACCTCATGCCAGCGATGCGCGTTGTGAGCGAGGTCCGCTACGTGCGGACGCTCCCTGCACATGCCAGGCCGTCGTACGGGAGGATCAGGGAACTCGATGGCACCCCGACGGTTGCGACCGTACCGATCGGGTACGCCGACGGCGTCAACCGGAGCCTGTCTGGCCCCGGAGCCGTCCTCATCAACGGCAAGCGATACCGGTTCGCTGGCCAGATCACGATGGACATGGTGATCATCGACCTCGGCGACGACGAAGCTCACATCGGCGATGAGGTCGTGCTCATCGGTTCGCAGGGGGATGAGGCCATCACCGTAGAGCAGTGGGCGGACATGCTCGGCACGATCAGCTACGAGGTCGTGTGCCATTTCGGCCCTCGACTGCCTCGGCGGTACGTGCGGAGCAGGCGCGACGATGCCTGATTCGATAACCGACGTTCCGAGAGTCCTCGTCGGCCATGCGACCGACGCGGAGGCGGAGACAGGTGTGACCGTGTTGACGTTCGGTGAGCCCAACATCGCTGTCGTGGATGTCCGCGGCGGTGCACCTGGAACCAGGGAACTCGGTGTCTTCGGTGACGCCATCAAGCCTGTGACGCTCAACGCGCTGATGTTCTCCGGTGGGAGCGCGTACGGCCTCGGCGCCGCGCAGGGGGTCGTCGATGCCCTTGAGGAGGAGGGAAAGGGTGCTCCAGCGCCTATGGGGCCCGTTCCGATCGTGGCCGGAGCTGTCATCTACGATCTCATGGTCGGTCGCAGCGACGTCAGGCCGGGCCCCACGGAGGGCCGTGCGGCGTACGAAGCACGTTCCGGGCGCCCTGTGGACATGGGGCCTGTCGGTGCCGGAACTGGAGCAACCGTGGGGAAGCTCATGGGTATCGGCAGTTCCACACGGGCCGGCATCGGGTCCGCGTCGGTGCATGTCGGAGAGGCCACCGTTGGTGCCCTGGTGGTGCTCAACGCTGTGGGCGATGTCTACTCGCTTGGTGGTGACCGATTGACGGGAAGTGACGACGGCGCCAACGGCAGCAGGCAAGGACCCGAGGGCTTCAACACCACGTTGATCGCTGTTGCGACGGATGCCGATGTTCCCGATCGCAACGAACTGCGCCGCTTTGCGGTGCGGGCCCATGACGGGCTGGCAGCCACCGTGCGGCCGGCGCACACGCGCTACGACGGCGACACGGCATTCGTTGTGGCAACCCCAGCGATCTCAGCCGACACAGATCTCGTGGCTGAGGCCGTATTCGATGTCGTCACACGTGCGATCCTGCGTGCCGTGGCGTGGGACGGCGCCCTCCGATGAGTCGGTCCTTCTCTCATATCGGCGATCTCGATGAGCTGGCTGCCGTCGCCTCGGAATGCACAGCATGCAGCCTGAGTGAGGGGAGGACGAACGTCGTTTTCGCATCAGGCTCGCCGAACGCATCCGTCATGGTCGTTGGCGAGGGTCCGGGTGCACAGGAGGACGAGGAAGGGATCCCGTTCGTCGGCCGCTCGGGACGATTGCTCGAGAAGCTCCTCGGGGAAGTGGGCATCGGGCGCAGCGACATCTATATCGCCAACGTGGTCAAGTGCAGGCCACCGCGCAACCGCGACCCGCGCCCTGACGAGATCGATGCGTGCAAACCGTACCTGCGCCGCCAGATCGAGCTCGTCGATCCCGAGGTCGTCATCACCGTCGGGAACTTCTCGTCGAAGCTGCTGCTCGTGACGACGACAGGTATCACGAGGCTTCGCGGCCGCGTCTATGAATGGTGGGGCCGCTATCTCGTGCCAACCTTCCACCCAGCAGCGGCGCTACGCGGAGGTGAACGGGTGACGAACCAGATCCGCGCGGATCTTGCGCTCGTGCGCGACATCATCGACGGTAGGATTTCCTCCGACACTGGGCCCGAGACGCAGCCAGAGCCTGCTCGGCCCGAGACCCATCAAGCTCCAGCACAGATCCCGCTCTTCGGCAGAGACCAGCAATGACACTCGAGATCACCACAACGTCCCCAGACGAGACCATGGCGCTTGGCAGCAAGTTCGCTCCGCTGCTGACCGCGGGAGACATCGTGGTCCTCTCGGGAAGGCTCGGTGCTGGCAAGACCCTGTTCGTTTCGGGAGTTGCAGCCGGGCTGGGCATCACCGAGCGGATCACGTCGCCCACGTTCGTCATCGTCCGCATCTATCGCAGCGGCTTCCTCCCGCTCGTGCATGCAGACGCGTACAGACTCGGCACGATGGCGGAGTTCCACGACCTCGAACTGCCAGACGACGGACAGGACGGAGCGGTGCTCATCGAATGGGGGGACGCGATCGAAGAGAGCCTCCCGCCAGACAGGCTCAAGATCCGATTCACAGGCAGTGGGGATGAGCGAACGATCACCTTCGATCCGGTAGGGCGGTGGTTGATGCGAGACCTGGAGGTACTGGCATGAAGATCCTCGCTATCGAAACGGCAACCCCCGCGTCATCGGTCGCCATAGGTGAAGACGGGGAGCTGCTCGGCTCTGCGGTGAACGTCGACAGGAGGCGCCATGTCGGGTTCCTCGTGCCTGCCATCGACTTCTGCCTTGGCCAAGCCGGATGGAAACCCCGCGACATCGACATGGTCGCGCTCGATGTCGGACCCGGCCCATACACGGGCCTGCGCGCAGGAATAGCGACAGCACAGGCGTTCGCAGCGGCTGTTGGCGCCCCGATGGTGACCGTGTCTTCGCTGACCGTGATCGCGCTGCGGGCAGCGACCGGGAGACGGAGGATCTGGCCGGTTGTCGACATGCGGAGGGGACAGGTCGCCGTTGCACCGTTCAGGCCGCTTCCGGGGGGTGTGGCTCCCGATGGGAAACCGGAGGTGATCAAACCTGACGATTTCCGTGCGCTGCTCGAAGCGGAGGGCTCCGACAGCCTCGTCGTTGGTGACTGGGAGTCCATGCCGGACTCCACATGGTCGGGCCTCCACAGGGTTCGCAAAGGGCGTCCGCGCTATCCATCCGCAGCGACGATCCTCGAGATCGCAGCCCTGAAGGCGGCTAAGGGAGAGACCACAGGGGTCGACGATGTATGGCCGCTGTACATGCGCGAGGCCGATGTACAGATCAACTGGAAGGCTTTCAGAGCCGAAGATGCGTGGCCGCGATGATGATCACCATCGAGCCGATGACCCGCGCCGACATTCCTGCTGTGGCGGAACTCGAGGCCGAGATCTATCCCCAGCCATGGGCTCCTCGGGTCTTCTTCGATGAGCTGTCGATGGAGAACCGCAGGTACCTCGTTGCCAAAGACGATGCAGGGCTCGTTCTCGGCTACAGCGGCTTGCTCATCGTTGAAGAGGATGCGCACATCACAACGATCGCCGTTGCACCGCGGTCGCGTGGAAACCACCTCGGCACGAAGCTGATGCTCGACATGGTCCAAGCAGCGCTCGATGCGGGGACACGGCATCTCACGCTTGAGGTGCGCGTCTCGAACGGGACAGCGCAGAAGCTCTATGACCGGTTCGGATTCGAGCCTGTCGGGCGGCGAAAGAACTACTACAAGGATGAGGATGCGCTCGTGATGTGGGCAACAGATATCGACACCGACGACTATCAAGACCGCATTGCCAGCATCCGCCGTGGACTCGAGGATGTATCGGCATGAGCGGCCCGATCGTCCTCGGCATCGAATCGAGCTGCGACGAGACCGGCATAGCGGTCCTCGAAGGGATGACGGTTCGCAGTTCTGTGCTTGCGAGCCAGGTGGACATCCATGCTCGCTACGGCGGTGTTGTCCCCGAGGTAGCTGCACGGGCTCATGTCGAGGCGATCCGCCCGCTCGTGCACCAGGCTATGACGCAGGCTGGCGTGCATCCTGATCAACTCGACGCGGTGTCCGCTACCCAAGGCCCGGGACTCGTTGGTGCGTTGATGGTGGGCTACGCGTTCGCGAAGTCCTTCGCCTACGCGCTTGGTACGCCGCTCTATGGCATTGACCACATGGAGGGCCACCTCTTCGCCCCCCGCCTCGCGTTCGAAGGATACGAACCACCGGCGGTCGTGGTGCTTGCAAGTGGCGGACACAGCCAGATCGTTCATGTGAAGGGATGGGGCGACTACGACGTTCTCGGCGGCACGATCGACGACGCTGCAGGCGAGGCGTTCGACAAGCTCGCCAGGTTCATGGGGCTGGGCTACCCGGGCGGCCCCGCGATCGACAGAGATTCCGAGGGTGGCGATCCGGCGGCGGTGCCGTTCCCGAGGGCGCTGCGTGATCGTCCCTTCGACTTCTCGTTCTCCGGCCTCAAGACATCGGTGGTGACGTACCTCGAGAAGGCTGCGGCATCGGGAGACCTCCCCCCGCGGGCCGACGTGTCCGCTTCCATCCAGGAGGCGATCGTCGACGTCATCGTCGACAAGACGTTCAACGCGGTCGAAGCTACCGGTGTCGAGGTGGTCGGAGGCGGGGGAGGTGTGCTTGCGAATCGGAGGCTGCGCGAGCGTATGCAGGAGGAGGCGGACAAGCGCGGTGTTGGCCTGTTCATTCCCGAACCGAAGCTCTGCACCGACAACGGAGCCATGATCGCTTCCGTTGCCGTCGACAAGATGGAGCAAGGCATCCCAGCCGATCCGCTCACCGGCGATGTAGACCCCGGCCTCACCCTCGGGTAGTCCCGGAACGCCACCGCTGCATGTCCGCGTCGCATCGAGTATGTGCTGGTGGGCTATCGGGGATCGTCCTGGCGACGGCAGGGATACGGTGGCTAGCACTCTCGTGCGGTGAGTGCTAGAACGTGATAGTATTAGCACTTGTAAGTACCGACTGCTAACTCGATGCAAAGGAGAAAGTCGGATGGAATTGAAGCCTTTGGGCGACCGCATCGTCGTGAAGCCCCAAGATGAAGCCGAGTCGCGCACACCGAGCGGACTCGTCATTCCCGACACAGCCAAAGAGAAGCCCCAGCTGGGTGAGGTTCTCGCTGTTGGACCGGGAGAGTACAAGGACGGGGAACGTGTTCCCGTCGACGTAAGTGTTGGTGATGTCGTCTTCTACTCGAAGTACGGCGGCACCGAAGTCAAGCACAACGGCGAAGACCTTCTGGTCCTCTCGAGCCGCGACGTGCTCGCAATCCTGGCCTAGGAGGAGAGACCTACATGGCAGCCAAGGAACTGAAATTCAATGATGAGGCTCGACGCGGGCTCCAAGTCGGCGTCGACAAGCTCGCAGATGCAGTCAAGGTAACGCTTGGCCCGAAGGGCCGCAACGTCGTCTTGGAGAAGAAATGGGGCGCGCCCACGATCACCAACGATGGTGTCACCATCGCCAAGGAGATCGAACTCGACGACCCGTACGAGAACATGGGCGCCCAGCTTGCGAAGGAAGTCGCCAACAAGACGAACGATGTCGCCGGTGACGGTACGACCACAGCCACCGTCATTGCACAGGCGATGGTCCAAGACGGTCTTCGTCTCGTGACCGCCGGTGCCAACCCGATGGAGATGCGTCGCGGGATCGAAGAAGCCGTTGACGCAGTCGTCAAGACGATCAGTGAGATGGCGATCCCCGTCAGCTCCAACGATCTCGAGGCGATCGCCTACGTTGCATCCAACTCTGCTGCAGATCCTGCTATCGGCCGTCCGATCGCGGACGCGATGCACAAGGTCGGCAACGAGGGTGTTATCACCGTCGAAGACTCCCAGACGTTCGGCGTCGAACTGGAGTTCACCGAGGGCATGCAGTTCGACAAGGGCTACATTTCCCCGTATTTCATCACGGACCCGGATCGGCAGGAAGCAGTCCTCGAGGATCCGTACATCCTCATCGCCAACCAGAAGATCAGCTCGGTCCAGGACCTCGTTCCTGTGCTCGAGAAGGTCATGCAAAGCGGCAAGCCGTTGTTGATCATCGCCGAGGACATCGAGGGCGAAGCTCTCGCAACGCTCGTCGTCAACAAGATCCGCGGCACTTTCAACTCTGTTGCCGTCAAGGCGCCTGGGTTCGGTGAGCGCCGCAAGGCACAGCTGCAGGACATCGCGATCCTCACGGGCGCAACGGTCATCTCCGAAGAGGTTGGGCTCAAGCTCGACGGTGTCACGATCGACATGCTCGGTACGGCGCGCAAGGTCGTCGTCACCAAGGACAGCACGACGATCATCGAAGGCGGAGGCTCACAGGCCGATGTCGAGGCACGCGTGAAGCAGATCCGCCAGGAGATCGAGAACTCCGACTCCGATTGGGACATCGAGAAGCTCTCCGAGCGTCTCGCCAAGCTCAGCGGTGGCGTTGCCGTCATCAAGGTCGGCGCTGCAACCGAGGTGGAGCTCAAGGAGAAGAAGCACCGCATCGAGGACGCCATCCAGGCGACCCGTGCTGCTGTCGAAGAGGGCATCGTCCCCGGCGGTGGTGTTGCGCTCCTGCGCGCCCAGGCTGCTGTCGACAAGCTCCGTGGCAAGACAGATGACTGGAAGGCCGGTCGTCAGATCGTCCGGAAGGCACTTGAGTCTCCGATCCGCCAGATCGCGGTCAACGCCGGCTACGAAGGCGGCGTTGTCGTCGACAAGGTCAAGAACGAGCACGAGGGCAATGTGGGCTTCAACGCCCAGAAGGGCGAGTACGAGGATCTCATCGAGGCAGGCATCATCGATCCTGCCAAGGTGACGCGTTCAACGCTCCAGAACGCTGCGTCCATCGCCGCACTCCTGATCACCACCGAGGCACTTGTTGCTGAGATCCCTGAGGATGCTCCAGCGGTGCCAGGCGGGCACGACCACGGCGGAGGCATGGACTTCTAGCCCCACACCACCAAGGCACGAGACACGAAGGCGGCCCTCAGGGGTCGCCTTCGTGCGTGTGGGATCGTTGCGAAGAATTGCCCTGGATATGTGACTCGATGCGCGAGACAATAGAGGTAGGCGATCATCGGAGGATGCATGCACAAGCACATCACCATCGAGGTCGACATCGATGAGGACGACACGTCAACGCTGGTTCACACGACGTTGAACATGCGCGGTGACATCTTCAGAGCGACAGGAAGCGCACGACGGAACCCTTCCGATCCCTGCATTCCCGTCGTTGGTGAGGAACTCGCGCTTGCGCGGGCACTCGGCCTGCTACAACAGCAGATCATCGATGCCGCATATGCACGGATCGGACCAGAATAGGCTCGCGAACGCTGTGGTGCGATGCCTCAGTAGAGGAACATGGGCTTGCCCATGACGTGGCGGATCTTCGGGCGGTACTGCTCCATGTCGTACAGTTCGTCCACGTCAACTCGCTTGACACCGTCGCTTGTCTCTGAGATCGGAACGTTCGTGTACGTGCCGCCTCGCAGCGCGACCATGCGCCCCGACGACCCCTCGAGAGCAAGGTCCGCGGCCATGTTCGCGTAGTTCGTCGCGACCATCATATCGAGCGAGTCCGGGCGGCCGGAACGCATCAGGTAGGCAACCTGCTGGTAGATGATCGCTTCGCCCGTGATCTCCGTGAGGAGCGATCCGGTGATCTCTCCGATCCCGCCAAGCTTCCTGTGCCCGTATGCGTCCTCATCTCCGGACAGCACCATCTCGCCTTCAGCGAGAGTTGCGCCTTCTGAGATTGTCATCATGGCGTAGTGCGACGAGTTCTTGCGTTTGTCCTCAAGCAGCATCCCAGCGAGGCGCTCGACATCGAACGGGACCTCGGATATGATCGCTCGATCGACCCCAGCGAGATAGGCGGTGACGAGGCTCGTCTCGCCTGAGTACCTGCCGAACAGCTCGATGACAGCGATACGCTCGTGGCTTCCGGTGCTCGTGCGCAGGTTGTGGATGAAATCCACCCCCCTGGTCACTGCAGTCGAGAAGCCGATGCAGTAGTCCGTGCCGTGCACGTCGTTGTCCATCGTCTTGGGTATCGCGACCACGGGGACACCCTCTTCGTGCATGCGCAGGCCATAGGACAACGTGTCATCGCCCCCGATGGGGATGAGCACGTCGACACCGAGGGCGTCGAGAACCGACAGTGCGTGTTCGGTCATGTCGTACGGGCCGTCGCCACTGATCGTGTCTGTGAGGAAGTCGGGAACTTCGGACGCGCGCACCTTGCCGGGGTTCGTGCGCGATGTGTGCAGGAAGGTGCCGCCTGTGCGGTCGACGGTCCTGACCACGTGCGGATCGAGTTGCATCGTGTTCTCGGCGATCGATGCAGGGTCGTCGGGATTGGTGTTCAGCAGACCTCCCCACCCCCTGCGGAATCCGACGACCTGGTGACCCTGGTCCGCTACCCGGTTCACCACCGACTTGATACATGGGTTGAGGCCCGGTACGTCTCCTCCGCCTGTCAATATCCCGATTCGCATGGATGCTCCTGTGTCGTGTGTCCACTCACGATAGGCACCTGACAGATGCCATACGAAAGCGAGCAGGCATCTATACCGCGAGCACGTAGATACCTATGTTGCCGCCGCCGAGATGGTGCGACGACTCGATCGAGAGGCCGTGGTCGAGCGCTGCCTGGGGGACTCCGCCTGCGGCGAGGAACGTCGCGCAGTTGCGCTTGTGCTCTTTGCCTGCCACGCGTTCGATCACCATTGACACGGCGCGTGCGATCCGTCCGCGGAGGGTCAGGCTCGTCACTGCGAACTCGGAGATGACGATCTTTCCCTGGGGCTTGACGACCCGCGCGAGTTCGGAGAGGATCGCGTCGCGGGTGGGGGGAGCGAGCTCATGGAGGAACAGCGATGCGAGCACCCTGTCGAAGGTGTCGTTGTCGAATGCGAGTCGCTCCGCGCTTGCCAACGTTAGGTCAGCCCTGTCCCCGAGGCGGATTCGTGCCTCATGGAGCATCGCCTCGGACATGTCAACACCAGAACATGCACAGCCTGCGTCGACGTACTGCTCCAAGGTGGCTCCTGTCCCACAGCCAACATCGAGGACACGCATCCCCGCGGCCGGTGCGGACATGGCGAACGCTGTTGCCCGCACCGGGCCGTCGAAGCGTTCGAGGAACCGGTCGTACCACGGAGCGATCCTGGCGTACGGGTCGCTGCCGCGGGTCATACGATGGTGCCCTCCGCCCTGTGGCGGTCGCGGGCTTCCCACCATTCGTTCTCAAGTATCGACCACACCGAGTGGTCGAGCCAGCGGTCGCCCACCTTGACCTCGTCGCGGAGCACACCTTCATGGGTGAACCCGATCGAGCGCGCAATGGCTTCAGAGCGCGTGTTCCCAAGAGCGATCCTGAGTTGTACCTTGTGGAGACCCATCTCTTCGAAACCGATCTGGATGACCCGCGTGGTCGCTTCGGTTGCGTATCCGCGTCCCGTCTCATCCGATCGGATCCAGTAGCCGACCTCACCGATGGCGTTCTGGTGTGACGTCAACCAGATCGACACGTTCCCGATGTGTCTGTCGATGTCTTCGACGGTGCGGATCGTGAAGTCGTATGCTCGCCGGTCGGCCCATGCGCTCACGGACTCGCGGACGAAACGCTGTGAGACGCCCCTGTCGTATCCCGCCACCCACGGGAGCCACGGCTGGAGGTCGTCGATGGAGACGCCCACGGCCTCATGGAGCGATGCAACGTCCCTGCGGCGGAACGGGCGGAGCATGAGGCGCTTGGTGTATCGGGGGTGGCTGTTGATGTGGTTCGCCATAGCGACCAGCCTATCGGGATAAGCTCATGGAATGGACCCTTGGCCGATACTGCGTACCCTCCCGCCTGTGGTCGACCCCCCTGGTTCTGAGTACGCGGTCCTTGTTCCCCTCTACACAGACGCCTCAGGTGAGGTGCGCGTCGTCTTGACGAAACGCCCAGACGACATGCCGACGCATCCGAACGACATCGTGTTCCCCGGTGGCCATCGTGAGGACGGTGAGGAGCCGATCTCGACCGCGATGCGCGAAGCCTGGGAAGAGATAGGGCTTCCTCGTAGCAGCGTCCTCGAGATCCTCGGCGGGTTGACCCCAGTCACCACGAGAGAGCGGTCGAAGCCGATCGTCCCGGTCGTGGCGCGCATCAAGCGGCCGCGAACGCTCGTTCCGGATCGCAGGGAGGTCGATGTGATCATCGAACCCCTGATCGTGGATCTCCTCGACGAGGATCGGTGGGAGACACGCCCATGGAACGGCCACAACCTGTGGTTCTTCGAGTTCGATGAAGGCATCTTGTGGGGAGCAACCGCGTTCATGATGCGAGAACTGCTCGACGTTGTTCGCCACCACTGGTAGCCCCGAGCGTGTGCGAGCATGGCTCCATGGTTGAGCACATGACCCCGGACGAATTCAGACGCCACGGCTACGCCGTCGTCGACTGGCTCGCCGAGTACCTTGAGAACGTCAAGGACTATCCGGTGTTGCCTGATGTGCAGCCAGGTGAGATAGCAGCGCTTCTGCCCGATGCGGCTCCCCAAGAGCCTGAACCGTTCAACGTACTCCTCGCCGACCTCGACAGTGTCGTGATGCCTGGCATCACGCACTGGCAGTCACCCAACTGGTACGCCTACTTCCCGGCGAACACGTCGCCACCTTCGGTCCTCGCAGAGTTCGCGTCTGCAGGGCTAGGCGTCCAAGGGATGCTGTGGTCCACATCTCCAGCGGCCACCGAGATCGAAATGAAGGTGTTGGATTGGCTTGTCGACATGATGGGCTTGCCTGCTGGGTGGAAGTCATCGGGTCCGGGTGGGGGAGTGATCCAGATGAGTGCGTCGGACTCGACCCATACCGCCCTCGTCGTCGCCCGGCACGCCAGGCGCACCGAAGCCCCGTCCGAGGACATGGTGGTGTACGTCTCTGACCAGGCCCATTCGTCGATCGAGAAGGGATGCACCGTTGCTGGGATCGGGCATTGTGTGAAGATCCCCACAGACAGCGACTACGCGCTCGACATCGACGCCCTCAAGCGCCGGATAGCTGCAGATGTGGCCGACGGGTTGCTGCCCATCGCTGTCGTGTCTGCTGTTGGGACGACCGCCACCACAGCGATCGATCCCGTACGCGCGATCGATGCGATCGCGAAGCAGCATGGAATGTGGCATCACGTCGATGCCGCATACGCGGGAACCTCGATGATCTGCCCGGAACTGCGCCACCTCCACGATGGTGTTGAGCTCGCGGACAGCTACACGTTCAACCCGCACAAGTGGATGATGGTGAATTTCGACTGCAACGTGATGTGGGTAGCCGATCGAGAGGCCCTCATCGACACGATGAGCATCCTCCCCCCGTACTTGCGCAACGAGGCATCAGAGAGCGGTGCGGTGATCGACTACCGCGACTGGCATGTGCCTCTCGGCAGACGCTTCCGAGCGTTGAAACTGTGGTGGGTCATCAGATCCTATGGTGTCAGGGCGCTCCGGGACTTCGTACGCGGCCATATCGCTCTGGCAGACGGACTTGCGCAGCGCATAGAAGCCGACGATCGGTTCGAGCTCATTGCGCCGCACCCGTT
>CAYLIR010000018.1:0-13968 GCA_964383515.1 uncultured Acidimicrobiaceae bacterium | reverse complement strand
CAGGGGGCATCGCCTTGGCCAATTGGTCTCCCGTCGAGTACGGATAGTCGAGTACACGCGCTGCATCTCGGATTGCCTGCTTGCCCTTGATCGTCGAGAACGTGATGATCTGTGCAACATGGTCCGAACCGTACTTCTCCGCCGAGTACCTGATCACCTCGCCGCGATATCGCTCGTCGAAGTCCATGTCGATGTCGGGCATCTCCTTGCGGCCGGGGTTCAAGAACCGTTCGAAGATGAGTCCGTACTCGATGGGGTCGAGGTCGGTGATCGACAGGCAGTAGGCGACGATGGATCCCGCAGCGCTCCCCCTGCCAGGGCCGGTGCGGATGTCGTGCTCGTTCGCGTACTTGATGAGGTCCCACACGATGAGGAAGTACGCGGAGAACCCCATCTCAGAGATGACACGGAGCTCGTGCGCGATCCGGTCGCGTCTGACGTCATCGAGGATCCCGTACCGCTTCGCTGCACCCTCCAGGACCAAATGGCGGAGGTAGGAGTCCACATCGTGTCCCTCGGGAACATCGAACTGGGGCAGGAGGATCTTCCCGAACTCGATGTCCAGGTCCACGCGCTCTGCGATCCACAAGGTATTGTCGGTCGCTCCAGGGAACTCGTCTGTGGGGAACAGGTCGCGCATCTGGGCTGCGGACTTGATGTAGAACTCGTTCGAGTGGAACCTGAAACGGCCCTCGTCCGACTTGACGGACCCCGTCTGGATACACAGGAGCGCGTCGTGGGCGTCCGCCTCGTGGGCATGGGTGTAGTGCGAGTCGTTGGCTGCCAACAGCGGTGCGTTGATCCTATCGGCGATGTCGAGCAGATCCGGCATGATCTTGCGCTGTGCTGCTATGCCGTGATCCTGAACCTCGATGAAGTAGTTGTCGCGCCCGAAGATGTCCTGGTACATCGCTGCGGTTTCGACGGCCTTGTCGAAGTCGCGCTCCTGGGTGGACTGATCATCGTCTGCTGCCTCGTCTACACCGAGCAGTTGCGGGACATGCCCACCGAGGCAACCGGATCCGACGATGAGTCCCTCTGCGTGCTCTGCGAGCAATTCGAGGTCCATGCGGGGCTTGTAGTAGTACCCCTCGGTGTACGCCCGAGACGCAAGCTTGATCAAGTTGTGGTAGCCGGTTTCGTTCTCTGCGAGGATGGTCAGGTGGTATCGCTTGTCTTCTCGCCGCGGACGCCGGTCGAACCGAGATCCCGGAGTCGTGTACGCCTCGATGCCGACAATAGGCTTGACGCCCGCCCCCTTGGCAGCCTTCATGAAATCCACGACGCCGTAGAGGACGCCGTGGTCTGTGATCGCTACCGCAGGTTGCCCATCGGCTGCTACCGCCTGCACCAGGTCGTTCACCCGCGCCGCACCGTCGAGCATCGAGAACTCGGTGTGCACATGAAGATGGGCGAAACTATCAGCCACACAGACCCCACATCGGGAACCACATGCATGTAAGCACGATGGCAGTCTCAGCGCACTCGCGTGGTTCGCGCAAGACAGATGGCGACGCGAACGTAGCCAACGTAGCCTGCACCGCTACCCTTGAGGCGTCAGCGAACAGCTCGCTGGCTGCAGACACCGAGGAGCGTATCGATGGCCGTCATAGGAGTTCTCACCGCGGGCGGAGACTGCCCTGGACTCAACGCTGTGATCCGTGGCGTCGTAGGACGAGCCATCGAACACGGTATCGAAGTGGTCGGCATCGAGAACGGCTGGGAAGGCCTCATGCAGGACCGCACGCGACATCTGGACCGTCAGTCTGTGCGCGGCATCCTCGGGCGTGGAGGGACCATCCTCGGTACCTCGCGGATGGACCCGTACGTCCACGGAGACGGCCTCGCCACGTGTGAGCCAACGCTCAAGCGCAACGGGATCGACACGATCGTGGTCATCGGCGGCGACGGCACGCTGCGCTCAGCCATGCGTCTCGCCGAAGAGGGTGTCAACGTCGTCGGCGTACCGAAGACGATCGACAATGACATTGCCGGGACAGACATCACGTTCGGGTTCCAAACCGCTGTTCAGATAGCGACCGATGCGATCGATAGGCTCGCTACCACCGCAGAGGCACACAACCGGGTCATCATCGTGGAGGTCATGGGACGGACGAAGGGATGGATCGCTACCTATGCCGGGATCGCCGGGGGTGCAGACTACATCCTCATCCCGGAGAACCCCTACGACATGGACGATGTCGTGTCCGTCTTGCGCAAACGACACCGCAACGGCCACCACTATTCCATCGTCGTCGCCGCTGAAGGCGTCGAGCCGCCGAAGGGATACGAGTCTGTCGCCCTGAAGAAAGACGCCTTCGGATTCGATCGGCTTGGTGGCGTTTCGTACCAGATCGCGGAAGCGATCGAGGATCGCACGAGTTTCGAAACACGGGTGTCGATCCTCGGCCATATCCAACGGGGAGGCACACCTACAGCATCCGACAGGGTGCTCGCAACCCGGTTCGGTGTCAAAGCAGCCGATCTCACTGCCGAAGGTGCGACGAACGTGATGACGGCCGCACGCGGTGCGGAGATCGTCGCCGTCCCGATCAAGGAAGCAACATCTTCCATCCGAGGTGTGCCCACAGAGATCTATCACACAGCCGAGACGTTCTTCGGCTGACCATCGAACGCTGCCGCGCTAGCGCGTCCCCATCGGTGGAGCTTTCTTCGGCTTGGAAGCGCGATCGTCGCGCGATGCAGCAGGCTGCTTCTTCGCAATGGGCTTCTTCTTCGCCTTGGCAAGCTCCGTGAAGGCTCGCTGGAGATGGAGAGCGATGGCAGCAGGTTCCTCGATGACGCTCTGAGCCATGTTGATGCCGATGTCGATGGAGCCATTGATCGAGAACAGTGCAATGCCGACACCGTGACTCTTCCACAAGGGCACAAGCGGGTAGGTCGAAAGCATCTGGGATCCAGCCATGTAGAGCGGGAACTGCGGCCCGGGAACATTCGTAACCGTCATGTTGAACGGACGCGCTCGCGCACCGAGCCGCGCAGCGAGCGAGACGATCGTCGCTGGCGCCCCTGTGGAGAGCGACACGAGCGTCGCCGCACCGAGTGCCTGATCCGACTCTTTGAGCCTGGTCGTCGCCTTGTTGATGATCGCTATGCGCTTCGCAGGGTCGCGCTCGGCAACCGGGAGGTCGATGAGCCACATGGCCACCTGGTTTCCCAAGCTGCCTGACTGCGCGTTGGAACGGACCGAGACAGGAGCCATGATGCGGAACTCTGTCGAGGCAACCTCCATCTCGGACATGCCTCCCTCTTCCCTGAGATATCCGCGGACAGCGCCCGCGACGATCGCGAGCATGGCATCGTTGACGGTGACGCCATGGACGTTCTTGATCTCCTTGATGCCTTCGAGGGGCAACGATGTCCAATCGAAGAGCCGCGTCGGGCCGATATCTCCATTGAGCGGCGTCTTGTCCGTCGGGGTGAGCCATCCCGACGAAAGTGAGGCAGCTGCAGCCTTGATCCTGTGGGCCCACTCCCCTGTCAGGGTGGAAAGCCCATCACGCACATGCGAGACGTTCGCCATGTTCGCGACGACCGAGGACAACGACCGCGAGAGCTCCCTGACCGCGAGCTCGGTTCCGTTCGGGGCAGGCCGTGGTGTCCACGGCTTCGGTTCGACAAGTTCCACATCCGGTGTGAAGTCGAGGATCACAGCCATGAGATCGATACCCGACACACCATCGATCATGCAGTGGTGGGTCTTGGAGATGAGCGCAAAACCGCCGCCCTCAAGGCCTTCGACCACGTTGATCTCCCACAGCGGGCGCGTGCGGTCGAGCGGTTGCGAGAATATGGCCCCAGCGAGTTCCTTGAGCTGGTCATGCGTGCCAGGGTGTGGCAGTGCCACATGCCGCACATGGCTGGCGAGGTCGAAGTGCTCGTCATCGACCCACACCGGATGGCCCTCGATCGGAATCGTTGCAAGCCGTTGGCGGTAACGCGGTATCTGGTCGAGGCGTGACTCGACGATGGTGCGCAGCACACCGATGTCAACCCCCTCCGCGGTCGAGTACTTGCCGGGGCCGAACACGACGACAGCTCCCACATGCATATGGGTCTCGCGCGTCTCGAGCGCAAGGAAGGACGCATCCAGCCCGGAGAGTCGGTCGTAGTGCACAGTCATATCGTCGTCCCGTCGATGTCGTTTCTTGCCCCGATATCTGGAACACCGAGCGCCTCCAGACTAGCGGACAAGTCCTCGGGAAGCCGCGAGACGACATCGACCATGCCCTCGTGGGTCGGATGGCGGAATGTGAGCTGCCGAGCGTGGAGCCACGGCCTGCCAGGGTCACCGACGATGCCCCGCCGCCCGTACGCGCTGTCACCGAGGATCGGATGGCCGATCGCGCGCATATGCACCCTGATCTGGTGGGTGCGGCCTGTGTCGAGCAGCACGGAGAGGAGCGTGACCTCACGATCCGTCCATTGGGCGAGACGTCTGTAGTGCGTCGTTGCTTCGCGCCCGGAGCGCAGCACGGCCATGCGTGTGGGGTTCGATGGATCTCGCGCGATCGGCGCTTCGATGGTGCCCGTCGTATTCGTGAATACTCCGGCAACGGCTGTCAGATACCTACGGGAGATCGAGCGACCCCGCATCATCTCGACAAGCCGTTCATACGCATGTTGGGTGCGAGCGACGACGAGCAGACCCGAGGTGTCGCGGTCAAGCCTGTGGACGATCCCCCATCTGTCCTGCTGGCCGACACCCTCCAGCTCCGGATACCGGCTGAGGAGACCATTGGCCAGCGTCCCCATCGATCTCCCCGAACCGGGATGCACAACGACACCGACCGGCTTGTCCACAACGATGATGTCGGCATCATGGTAGACGACATCGAACGGAACGCTCGGATCGGGCGCGAGATGGTCTTCACCGTCGGGCACTTCGACGGATATCTCCTTGCCCGCGATGGCACGCATCCCCGGGCGGATAGGCGATCCATCGATGGTCGCTTCGCCGCTGTTCATGATCTCTTTGACGCGACCGCGCGAGAGGTCGAGCAGCAAGGCGATCACCTTGTCGACGCGTTCGCCCCCGAGATCAGATGGCACGATGATCGAGTGACGCGTCATCTGCGGTACACAAAGGCTGAGACAAGGAGAAGCCCCACACCGACGAACAGCGCGATGTCAGCAAGGTTGTTCGTGAACACCCCAACATCGATGAAGTCGACAACACCGCCGCTGAACCATCCATCGCCGCGGAAGAGCCGATCAACGACGTTGCCGAGAGACCCTCCGAGAATGAGGCCGAGAGCGACCGCCTCGATCCGGTGCGAGGCGTCGCGCAGGACAACCATGATCGTGACGATGACGCCGACAGCGATCACGGCGAGTATGGGACCCTGGTTGGAGAAGATCGAGAAGCTCGCCCCCGTGTTGAAGGTGAGCCTGAACTGAAGGAGATTGTCGACAACGACGATCGGTGCTTCCGAGAGCGTCCGAATCGCCCATGCCTTCGTGAGCTGGTCGACGACGGCGACGGCGATGCCGACGAGCGTCGCAAGCTGCCTGCTGCTCAGATTCGCCGCGCTGCGTCGACGGTTGTCGTTGCGTAGGGAATCGCATCCAACCTCGCCACTGGGATCGCTTCGCCGGTCACTTCGCATATTCCGTAGAGGCCCTTCTCCATCCGGTCCTGGGCATGTATCACCGCATCGAGGAGATCGCGGGTGTTCTGAATCGTCGACCGGTCCGTTTCGAGTTCGATGGCGATCGCTCCGCCGTCGACGTTGTCTGGATCGGGGCTCCGGTCGGCAGGGCCTTCGGCGAGCATCGCATCGTCGCGTTCTCGCTCGTGCTCTTCGATGATCGCCTCGAGACGTGCCCGCTCTTCAGCGAGCTTCTTCTCGAGCCTCTTGAGTGTCGAAGCGGCTAGTTGTCTGGCCATGCATCCTCCTGGCGAGCAAGAAGATAGCAGCCCCACGCCGTTGTTCACGCGTCTCGGGCAAGGCCTGCGCGAACCGCTTCGATCGTCACGCCCGTGAGGTCGATCACCTTGCGCCGTGACCCACCCCCCGATACGAGCTTCCCGCGGCGCGCAGCCGTCGCGTCGACAAGCATGGCCACCACTTGTTCGTTCGCCTTGTTCCGCTCTGGTGGCGCAGAAACGCGGACCTTCACCCGGCCTCCGTGGACGCCGACGATGTGCGAGCGCGACGCGTTCGGCACCACGAGGACATCGACGCGTACGGCGTCGCCGGCTATGCGTATGGGGTCTGTGTGCATCGGCCCAACGGTACCCGAGCATCGGCACTGTGGGATCGATGTGCCCTGCCGGTGCTACCCTCACGGGTGCATCGACGGGGACGCGTCCATCGGGACAGCTGGCCACAGCGAGCAAGGGACGGTGAGAGCCTTGCATCGGCGCCTGGGAGGAACATCACCCCTGAGCCGCAGGAAGAAACCACACGGGAGTAGAACCTGCCGTCTGTCCACGTACGGACGAACGAAGTGGCCGGCCGTGCCGGCAAGCCGGGTGGTACCGCGGTTCCCCCGTCCCGGCACCGACAGGTGGCGAAACAAGGACGGACCGTGAAGACAACCAGCACTTTCCCGAGGATCGACTCATCTGTCGACCTGCCCGAACTCGACAAGCGCGTCCTTGCGTTCTGGGAGGAGATCGCAGCGTTCGCCACTTCTATCGAGATGCGCGACCCTGCACAGGAGTACACGTTCTACGACGGGCCGCCGTTCGCCACCGGTTCGCCCCACTACGGGCACATCCTCCAGGGGGTCATCAAGGACATCGTGCCTCGGTATTGGACCATGCGCGGATACCGCGTCGAACGACGCTTCGGTTGGGACACGCACGGGTTGCCGGTCGAGATGGAGGTGGAGAAGAGGCTCGGTGTCTCGGGTCCGCGCGAGATCGCAGAGCTGGGGGTAGACACCTTCAACGAGGCATGCCGCCTGATGGTCAACAACACCACGCAAGAGTGGTACGACATCACCACCAAGATGGGACGCTGGGTCGACTTCGATGACGACTACAAGACCATGGACACCGACTTCATGGAGTCCGTGTGGTGGGTGTTCAAGCAGTTGTGGGATCGTGGCCTGGTCTATCAGGCGTTCAAGGTCCTCCCCTACTCGTACGGTGCGACCACCCCCCTGTCGAACTTCGAGGCGAATCTCGACTATCGGGACGTGGACGATCCTTCGATAACCGTGCGCGTCGGTGTCAGCGAGGACAACGGACCGATGCACGAAGGTGACCAGCTCGTGTTCTGGACGACAACGCCATGGACCGTTCCTTCGAACCTCGGGATATCGGTGGGTTCGGACATCGAGTATTCAAGGGTCGTTCCCGACGGCGACGATCGCCCACACTGGGTCGCCACAGAACGGGTCGGCGTCGTGTTCCCAGACGGGGCGACCGTCCTCGCTACCGCGGCCGGCAGGGATCTCGTAGGCACGCGCTACACGCCACCATTCGACTACTTCGCCGATGAGAGCGAGCGAGGCGCGTTCACCGTCATCGCCTCCGATGAAGTCACGACCGAGGAAGGGACAGGCCTCGTCCACATGGCGCCCGCCTACGGCGAGGTCGACTTCCTCGCCATGCGAGCTCAAGGCATCGAAGCCCTCGTCGATCCCGTTGATGCAGGCGGTTCCTTCACCGATGCTGTACCCGAGGTCGCTGGCCTCAACGTGAAGGATGCAGACGCAACGCTCATCCGATTGCTCAGCGACAGCGGTGCGTTGGTCAGCACGGCAACGATCAGGCATTCCTATCCGTTCTGCTGGCGAACGGGGACACCCTTGATCTACAAGGCCATCCCGACATGGTTCGTGTCTGTTGAACGCTTCAAAGATCGCATGGTCGAGGTGAACAAGGACATCCGATGGGTTCCGTCTTCGATCGGTGAGAAGCGATTCGGCAACTGGCTCGAAGGTGCCCGTGACTGGGCTATATCGCGCAACCGGTACTGGGGATCATGCATCCCTGTTTGGGAGTGCGATCGGTGCGATGCAAGCATCGCCATCGGGTCGAGGCAGGAGCTCTATGACCTGTCCGGAGCCATGCTCGATGACCTGCACAAGCATGTCGTGGATGACGTCACCTTCCCGTGTCAGACATGTACGGGGACGATGCACCGGGTTCCGGAGGTCCTCGACTGCTGGTTCGAGTCCGGCGCAATGCCCTATGCGCAGATCCACTACCCCTTCGAGAACAAGGAGCGATTCGACCAGCGCTTCCCTGCGGACTTCATCGCCGAAGGACTCGACCAAACCCGTGGATGGTTCTACACGTTGGTCGTGCTCGCCACCGCCATCCAAGACGCGACACCGTTCAAGAACTGCGTCGTAACGGGGATGATCCTCGCCGAAGATGGCAGGAAGATGTCCAAGTCCCTGAAGAACTACCCCGATCCGACGCACGTGATCGATGTATTCGGCGCAGACGCCCTCCGTGCCTACCTCATCAATTCCCCCCTCGTACGCGGCGAGCCACTGCGGTTCTCAGAAGCCGGTGTACGCGACGTGGTGCGTACCGTGTTGTTGCCGTTGTGGAACTCGTACTCGTTCTTCACGACCTACGCCGAAGCCGATGCGCTCACCGCCGGCGATCTCGCTATCGCCCCACCGCTCGCCGATCGTCCTGAGATCGACCGCTGGATCATCTCCGTGCTCCAATCCCTCATCGCCGAGGTGAACACCGAGATGGAGTCGTACAAGCTCTATGCCGTCGTGCCCCCGATCATCGGGTTCGTCGGTCACCTCACGAACTGGTACATCCGCAGAAGCCGACGACGCTTCTGGATGCGGAGAACAGCTCAGTCCGACGCGGACAAGCTCGCCGCGTTCGCGACACTCCATCAGGTGCTCTCGACCTTCGCACAGGTCGCTGCCCCGATCTTGCCGTTCATCACGGAGGAGATCTATCAGGGCCTCGTTGCCGATGTGGATCCCAACGCACCGCGAAGCGTCCATCACACCGACTATCCGATCGCCGACGCGGCAGCCATCGACACCGACCTCGAAGCGGCGATGGCGGACGTGCGCACCATCGTCACCCTGGGGCGCGGATTGCGCAAGAAGCACGGCGTTCGGGTACGGCAACCATTGCGGTCAGTCACCGTTGTCACGTCCTCAGAGACAACGAAGCAGGCTGTCCGGGACCATGCTGAGCTGATAGCAGAGGAGCTCAACGTGCACGCTGTGGATGTGCACGAGGATGAAGCGGACCTCGTCGATCTCTCCGCGCAGGCAGATTTCAAGGTACTCGGCCCACGCCTCGGCAAGGAGATGAAAGCGGTCGCGAGGAGCATCGCTGCTCTTGACCACGCAACGATCGCCAGCCTCCTCGACGGCGAATCCATCGTGGTCGATGGGTACACGATGACCGCAGCCGATCTCGTCATCAACCGCGAGGCGCGCGACGGGACGATCGTTGCCACGGACCGGACCATCTCGGTCGCACTCGACACGACGATCGACGACGAACTTGCTCTCGAAGGCATCGCCAGAGAGCTCATCAACCGTATTCAGCGCGCACGACGCGACCTCGGATTCGCTGTCAGCGACCGGATCGTTGTGACATGGGCCAGTGACGACGATTCCGTGCAGAGAGCGTTCCGCGAACACCGCGAACTCATCGCTGGCGAAGTCCTCGCGACAGAGATCGCCTCTTCCGACCTTCCCGACGTTGCCCCGACAACCATCGGCGATGCAGAGGTGCGCCTTGCAGTGGTGCGCACTGTTTGACACGGTCGGGAACCCCGACCCGACCGGGCATGCTGACAGCTAGCGCAGGAGGCTTTGGATGAGTTGGAGGCCGATGATGAGGATCAGCGGCGACAGGTCGAGTGCCGCGCCACCGATCCGTATCGGCGGGACAATGGCTCGAATCGGTCGCAGGATGGGTTCGATGACCCGCGACAGCACGTTGTAGATCTTGCGGATCGGATGGTCCCACGACACCCTGCCGAAGGCGACGATATACGACAGCACGATCCATGCGATCATCGCGATGACCAGGTAACCGATCAGGGCATTGAGCAGGTCCACCTCAGGAGGGAGAACCGAAGAGGCCGAGACGGGCGAGGCGCTCCTGCTCTCCAACTCCGAGCGACGATCCTGGAGGCGTCACGAGGATGACCCCTTGTGCGGTCTTTGCCATCTTCCCGTCGAGCGCATAGGTCAGGCCCGACGCGAAGTCGACGATCCTGCGCACCATCTCGGGTTCCGTGTTCCGCAGGTCGAGCACGACCGTACGCCCCATGCGGATCGAGTCGGCAAGCGTCTGGGCGTCCGAGAAATTGCGCGCAACGATGACCTGGGACTCCGGCTCTGACCTGCGGACCGGACCGTCCCTGCGTGGAGACGGTGATCCTTTGGGATGGATGAACACGCCGGCTTCGGCGTGGCTCCTGTCCGCTGAGATCGTTCTCGCCGTCGATGCGGGCGGCTCGACCCTCCTCCCAGCCACCGCAGATCCCGGAGGTGCAACAGATCTGCTGGGTGCAACGTAGGGCTCGGGCGGGCGCGCGGCCGTGCCGGGTTGCATGGGCTGCTGTGCCTCTCCCACAAGATCGGCTCCCTCCGTGCCCTGCTCTTCGTCGACCAGGCCCAGATAGAAGAGTGTCTTGTTCCATAGTGAAGCCATTGCACCGTTCCCTCGTATCGTCAGCCGAAACTGCTGTTGGTCTCCTCAAAGATAGCCCTTCCCACGCGAATCATGGTCGCGCCTTCGAGAATCGCTATCTCAAGATCGTTCGACATCCCCATCGAGCAGATCCCGATCCGATCGTCACGCTCGCGATACTCCTCGAAGATGCCACGCAGCATACGGAACCACACCGTGGCGTCTTCGGGCCGGCCGCCCAACGGGGGAATGGCCATCACACCGCGAACGTCTGCACCGGTTTCGGCAACGGCATCGAGGACGCGATGCGCATCGTGCGGATCGAAACCCGACTTCTGCGGCTCGCTCGCGAGGTTGAACTCTATGAGCACGGGCCCACCTCCGGCTGCTACCCATCGATGAGCGAGCGACAACCGATCGAGCGATTGGAGCAACGATGCGTGCTCGGCCACGTAGCGGACCTTGCGGGACTGCAGCGGGCCGATGAAGTGCCATTCGATGTCATCAGGAAGGCCTGCGTCCACCCTCGCTCTGAGCGCCTGCTGCCTGTTCTCACCGAACAAGCGCTCACCTGCCTCATAGACCGCGAGCACCTCGGCGTCTGAGCGAAGCTTCGACACCACAACGAGATCGATGTCCGCAACGTTCCTGCCAGCCCGTGCCGCAGCAGATGCCATGCGTGCCTCGACGGCTGTCAGTCCTCGGGGAGCCATGCAACGGTCACCTGCCTATCGGTCGTTCTGTTCTGGCGATACGATGCCAGATCGGCATCGTCGAACGTACAGACACCGATGTCAACCACGTCGATGGTACCCGCATCCGCCAGCTGTGATGCAACGGCGGCACCAAGGTCAAGGCTCAGCGATCCAGACCGCGTTCTCGCGGCGAACCCGCCCACAGCTTCGACGACCTCCTCGCCGACCTCGTAGCAGCACGGCCCGATATATGGGCCGACCACTGCGCTTGCCACACGGTGTCCTCTCCGTTCCATTGCGCGATGCGCCTCGTGGATGACGCCAGCGGCGAGGCCGCGCCATCCGGCATGCACGACGCCCCGTGCGTGCTGTGCAAGGAGCACGACCGGGACACAATCCGCCGTGGCGATAGCCACGGGAACCATCGGAACGTCGGTGAACAGGCCATCGGCTTCGCCGTAGAAACCGGGAGCGTCCGCATAGACAACAGCCGAACCGTGCACCTGATGGATCGTCGCCCACTGGCCTGGCATGCCCATGCGCGCGCCGATCACGCTCCGAGCATGGCCATCTGAACGGCCATCGCCGTCAGCCCTCGCTGCGAACACGACCCCCGGAATACCGGGAGGGGTGATCATCCCTGGACGAAACCGGGGATGTCCATCTCGTCCGTGCCAGCGCTCTCGACGGGGACGCCGTAGTCGCGCTCTCTCGTCGTCGACGACGAGGAACGCAACCTTCCCGAAGACGGCCCCGCAATCGGGGGCGAATAGCTTGAACGACGATCCCTGTCGAATCCGGCGGCGATCACCGTCACACGCATCTCATCGCCGAGTGTGTCATCGATGACAGATCCAAAGATGATGTTCGCGTCTGCGTCCGAGTGCTCGCTGATGAGGCTCGCTGCTGTGTTGACCTCGTGGAGCGTCATGTCGCTTGGACCGGCGATCGAGAGCAGAACACCACGGGCGCCTTCCATGGACGTTTCGAGAAGCGGGCTAGAGATCGCTTTCTCCGCTGCCTGCTGCGCACGAGAATCGCCGGTGCTGATGCCGATGCCCATGACCGCTGAGCCCGCGTCGGACATCACGGTCTTTACGTCCGCGAAGTCGACGTTGATCAGGCCAGGAGTCGTGATGAGCTCCGTGATGCCGCGCACACCAGCAGTGAGCACCTCATCGGCCATCGCGAACGCATCGGTCACCGCAGTGCCGGGATCGGCGATCTCGAGCAACTTCTCGTTCGGGATGATGATGAGGGTGTCGACGGCTGCCTTGAGCGCCTGAATGCCCTGCTCTGCCTGGACGCTGCGCCGACGACCTTCAAAGCCGAACGGGCGCGTGACGACACCGACGGTCAAGGCACCGAGGCCTCTGGCAACCTCCGCAACTGTCGGTGCTGCTCCGGTGCCTGTTCCCCCGCCTTCACCTGCGGTGATGAACACCATGTCGGCTCCACCGAGGGCGTCCTCGATCTCGTCGCGATGTTCCTCTGCGGCCTCGCGGCCGACCTCGGGGTTGGCGCCTGCACCCAGTCCACGCGTCGACTCTCTGCCGATGTCGAGCTTGACGTCGGCGTCGGACATCAGGAGCGCCTGCGCGTCCGTGTTGATGGCGATGAACTCAACGCCACCGACTCCCATATCGATCATGCGGTTCACCGCATTGACGCCACCACCACCGACACCGATCACCTTGATCACTGCCAGATAGGTGTGGGGCGAATTGCTTGTTTCTGTCATGAAATCCGTGCCTCCCAACGAAGGTTCTGCTCAACCTTAGTCACAAGGTTGAGGATTATGCCACGCCTATTCCTCAACCTCTACCTCAGCTTCAGGGTCGACCGGTTGGTAGTCGGGATCACTCACCGCTGGGCGTGTGGGCGCGATGAGATTGATCTCCGCTCCTTCCGCGAGGCCTGTGTCGAGCAGGGAGGCAAGCACGAGGGCCTTGTCCTCGAGCTCGATCGGCCTTCCAAGCTTCACGACGTGGCCGCCCACCGTCGCAGCAAGACCCTCGCCGTCGGTCGTTATGACCGCATCGCTCGCAAGGTCCTCGCGCAGCGCGGAACCGAAAGCAAGGGCTCCCGTGATCATGGCATCGTCTATGGCTCCCCCGATGTCCGTCGCCTCTGTATCGATGTCGACGATGAATCCCGTTTCCGGAGGTCTGTCGATCTGCTCGATGACCGTCCCGGCGCGTGACAGCATCACCCAACCCGAACCCGAACGTGCAGCAGCAAGCGGCACGTGCTCAGACACGGCAACGGTGACGGTCCCCGGCCAGCGCACGGATACCTCTGCGTTCTCGACCCAGGGGTCCGCTTCGACCGCACGCTCGATAGCGTGCAGATCGACGTCGATAGTCGGCATGCCAACCACGATTCCGAGATCGGCGATGGTCGCAGCAGGGTCGGACCTGTCTGCACCGGTCACCGAGATCGTCGACACCGAGAGGAGCGGGCTGCGGATCAGCCAGAAACCAACAGCGCCAAGGGCTACCAGGCCGATGACGAGGAGGATTCGTCTGAGCCTGTGCCGTGCCCTGTCTTCGGAGACACCACGCCTGCGTTCAGCGACCCGCGGCTCGATCGTCGTCATCGTCGGGCCCCAGCCGCGCTGAAATCACCGTAGAACTTGATCTCCGGTTCGAGTGCTATGCC